>JABIUG010000025.1 GCA_018700655.1 Rhodospirillaceae bacterium
GCTGGCCGATTCGATCGTGATACTGCGGGGCGTGACGTAGACCTCGGCACGCCACGGCAAGCCGTCTGTGATCAGCAGGTTGCCGTCTTCGGTTTCGCTGAAACTGAGCTGTCCGGTTCCGGCGATGTCGAGCGGATCGCCCAGCAGCGGGCTGATCGGCGACGTGCTCGCCGATGAATCGGGAGCCTCGATCATGGCGTTGGTCGAGAACGTCTCGGTTGTCTCTTCGGCGGAGGCGGCGGGCTCGATGGTGGCGGCAGTGCCTGAATCAGGATCGATCGCAAGGCCGGTCGCCAGTGCAATCAACCAGTCGGAGACCTCGCCGGTCTGTGGCCGGCCACGGTCGGCCTCCAACGCAGAGATCGCGGTTCGCGTGCGCGCGCCCATGAAACCATCGGCCGGGCCGGGCTCATAACCCTGGCCGGCCAGATAGGATTGCACGGCGGCAATCTCGGCCTGGGTCTGCGCCTGGGCCGGGCCTGCCGGGGCAAACATCAGCGCCAGAACCAGCAGTGCGGGTACAAGAAGGGGGACAAGGCGTGCAAACATCATGGCGTCTTTTCGCTGCGAACGTGGCGCATGTCATGCCAGACGCGGGCCTGCCGGTCCAGCTTCGGGGTCGTCGGGGCAGACCCTGGCCGGCTCACCTGTCGAACAGATAGTCGCGCGAGACGGGCACGGCGTCGCGTTCACGCCCGATCTGGAGGTGGAGCACGGCGTTGGAGCCATAGCGGAAAACACCGCCGGCCGCGGCCAGGTAGAGCTCCTACATGCGGCAGAAACGCTCGTCATAAAGGACAGCGGCCTCATCGCGGTGCTCGGCGAAACGCGCGGCCCAGTGTTCCAGGGTCAGCGCGTAATGGAGGCGCAGGACTTCGGCGTCGAGTGGCCACAGGCCAGATTTCTCGAGTGCGCCAAAGACCTCGCTGATCGCCGGCGAATAACCGCCAGGAAAGATGTACTTGCGAATGAACGGCCCGGTGATGCCCGGCGGCGCCTTGGTCACGATCGAGTGGACCAGCGCGACACCGCCGGGCGCAAGCCGGTCGCGCAGGTTCAGGAAATACTCCTGGAGATGCTGCGCCCCGACATGTTCGAGCATGCCGACCGAAACTGCCGGCGACCTCGCGATAATCCTGCAACTCGAACCGCACCCGGTCGGCCAGGCCACGTTCGGCGGCGCGCTGGCGCGCGAGATCAAGCTGCTCGCTGGCGAGCGAGACACCGACGACCTCGACATCGGCGGTTTCGGCCAGGGTCATCGCCAGTCCGCCCCAGCCGCAGCCGATATCGAGCACCCGCATGCCGGGCTCCAGCCGCAGCTTGCATGCGATCAGCTCCTTCTTCAGGCGCTGGGCTTCTTCCAGCGTCTCGTTCCCGGTCGGGAAGAAGGCACAGGAATACTGCATGTCCTCATCGAGGAAGAGGCGGTAGAGATCGTTGCCGATGTTGTAATGGGCCTCGGCATTGGCGCGCGACCGGGCGATCGGGTTGTGCTGCTGGAAGCGTTTGAGCTTGCGCAGCGTACCGCTGACCGCGATCTGGCCGGGCGACATGTCGAAGCGGCGTTTGTTGACATAGAAGATGTTGACCAGATCGGCGATCGAGCCCTCGTCGATTTTCAGCGCGACATCCAGAGCTTCAGGCCAGCGCGGCGCCATCGACCGGCAGGGCGACGCCGGCCAAAAACGCAGCATCGTCGCTCGCCAGGAACAGCACGGCGGCGGCAACCTCCCGGGGCAAACCAAAGCGCCCGATCGGATGGCCCGCCAGGTAACGCGCGCGGATCGCGTCGCGTTCGCCGCCGTGGGCAGCCTCGCGGTCAAAGCAGGTTTCGAGCATGGGCGAGTCGATCGAGCCCGGGCAGACACAGTTGACGCGGATGCCTTCGGGCGCGTGGTTCAGCGCCAGCGAACGGGTCATCAGCACGACCGCACCCTTGGTCGCGGCATAGGGCCCCAGGCTGTCGTCGCCGGCGAGCCCTGCCGAGGAGGCATAGTTCACCACCGCCCCGCCGCCCGCGCGCCGTATCGCCGGGATGGTGTGTTTGCACATCAGGAAGGTGCCGCGCACGTTGACCGCAAAGAGCCGGTCCCAGTCCTCCAGCGCGCAGTCGATCATCATCCCGGCAGGCCCTGCGATACCCGAGGCATTGACCAGGATATCGATCCCGCCCAGTGCAACCTCAGCGGCCGCGACACAGGCTGCAACCGACTTATCGTCGGTCACATCGGTGACGGCATGGCGTCCGGCGTCAAACTGCAGTTCGGCCGCGAGTGCCTCCAGCGCCGCGCCATCGTGATCGGCGGCAAAGAGTGATGCACCCTCACCGGCAAAGGCACGTGCCGCTGCGCTGCCCAGGGCGCCCGCCGCGCCTGCGATCAGAACCCGGCGTCCATCGAATCGTTTGGCCATTGTCTTAAACTCTCCCCGATTTACACCTTCAGCCATGCGCCCCATGGTGCGCCATGGCAATGCTCAGGGTGAAAAACCGGCTGAAACCCTTGGCAAAAGCCACCGTGTCGATTTCGCTGGCAATCGCCCTGTGGACAACCTATATGCAGCCCTGTTCGAACTGAACGCCTGGCTTGCTGTGCCTGACCCTTCCATAGAGAAGGGCCTTTCTCTCCAAGACAACGCTGATTTCGGATACTGGCCTGCACGATGGTCGTGCGGGCTCTGCGCCGATGTTGGCGTGACTTGTACTGAAAAGGAGCCAGATCATGGCTACCGGAACTGTTAAATTCTTCGACACCACCCGCGGCTTCGGGTTCATCCAGCCCAACGACGGCGGCAAGGACGTTTTCGTCCACGCCACTGCCGTTGAAGCAGCTGGCATGGCCACCCTCCAGGAAGGCGACAAGGTGAACTACGACATTGACATGCAGCGCGGCAAGCCCGCCGCTGCCAACCTGTCGCAGGCCTAATCAAGCCGCTTCAGATTTGATGTGAAAGAAGGGCCCGGTGCACAAGTGCCGGGCCCTTATTCTTTCAGGCTGAATGTTTTGATTCGGCCCGATACCGGCCTGCACGATGGTCGTGCGGGCTCTGCGCCGATACTGGCGTGACTTGTACTGAAAAGGAGCCAGATCATGGCTACCGGAACTGTTAAATTCTTCGACACCAGCCGCGGCTTCGGCTTCATCGAGCCCAGCGACGGCGGCAAGGACGTTTTCGTCCACGCCACTGCCGTTGAGGCCGCCGGCATGGCGACCCTCCAGGAAGGTGACAAGGTGAACTACGACATCGACATGCAGCGAGGCAAGCCCGCCGCTGCCAACCTGTCGCAGGCCTGATCAAGCCTCTTCAGAGTTGATGTGAAAGAAGGGCCCGGTGCGCAAGCGCCGGGCCCTTCTGGCTTCTAGTGGCTAGCCGCCGTCGCGGCCTTGTCGTCGAGCAGGCTGAACGTGTTGAACCGCTCCAGGCTGAAGGCTTCGATCAGTTCGGGCACTTCGTCCTTGGCGATCAGTTCGGCGTTGGTTTTGCCGCAGACCGGGGTGGCCTTGAAACCCCAGGTGCCCCAGCCGGCGTCGAGGTAGTAGTTTTTCACCTCTGACTTGCCCATGACCGGGCTGTAGTCGGGTGTCATGTCGGTCATGCCGGCCCATTGGCGCAGGATCTTGACCTCGGCGAGATAGGGGAACAACTCCAGGGTGCCGACCATCCAGGCTTCCTTCATCTCCAGCGTCGAGCGGGTGCTGTAGAGCGGGTGGGGGTCGGAGCCGCCGCCGACCACGATTTCGCCGCGCGAGGTCTGGCTTAGATAGACATGGTGCTGGGCGCTCGAGATCATCGGGTCGAGGAACCGTTTGAGCGGCTGGGTCACGCCGGCCTGGAGCGGGAAGGTCTTGATCGGAAGTTTGATGCCGGCCATGCGCGCGACCTCGCCCGACATGCCCGCGACACACTGGATGACCTGGCCTGCCTTGATGAAACCCCTGTCGGTATGGACGCCGGTGATCTTGCGCCCGCCGTTGGCGCCATCGATCTCCAGGCCCGTGACGGTGGTGTTCTGGTGGATCTCGGCGCCGCGCTTCCAGGCGCCCGAGCCGTAACCCCAGGCGATCGCATCGTGGCGCGCAATCGAGCCGGGGTGATGAACGAGCGCGCCCTGCACGGGAAAACGGACACCATCGGAAAGGTTCATGGTCGGGACCAGACGACGCAACTCATCGATGCCGACGAGGTCGCTGGCGATACCGAAATGTCGGCTGACCTCATCGCGCCAGCGCATGGTACGCATCTGGGCGTCGTTATGGGCAAGCGTGATCTGGGCGCGTTTGGAGAGCATCAGGTTCATGTCGAAGTCCTGCGCCAGGTCCTGATAGAGGCGAACGCTGGTGTCATAGAACTTCACACCTGCCGGGGTGAGGTAGTTCGAGCGGATCACCATGGTGTTGCGCCCGGTGTTGCCGCCGCCGATGTAGCCCTTTTCGAGCACCGCGACATTGGTGATGCCCCAGTCGCGCGCCAGGTAATAGGCGGTCGCCAGGCCATGGCCGCCACCGCCGATGATGACGATGTCATAGGCGGGCTTGAGCTCGCTCGGCGTCGGCAGGGCACGCGGCATCTGCCCGTCTTTCTTGAGGGCGAACTTCAGGAGGGAAAACGGCATGGTGGGAAAGGTCCGTCACTGGCTGGCGAAGAGATCACGTCATAGTGCATGGCTTGCGATCCGTCGCCACACGATTTTTGCCCGGAACCCATACCCCAGAGCGTGTCGCCAAAAGTCGCGACGCGCGGGTTGAACCTGTTATACTTCCATCTTTTGGGGCAGAAGACGACCATGGCACATCGCGATCAGCAGCTGCGGGACCAACGCATGGGCGAGGTTCTGGCACTGATCGGTGAGCGTTTCGGCAGCGATGCCGAACGGGTCGCCTGTTTTGTGCGTTCCTTTTTTGCCGATGTGATCGCCGTCGATCTTGAGGGCCAGTCTGCAGAGAACCTCTATGGTGCCGCGGCCTCGATGTGGCAGTGGGTCAAGCAGCGCAAGGACGACCGGCCCAAGATCCGCGTCTACAACCCCGATCTCGAACAGAATGGCTGGCAGTCGACCCATACCGCGATCGAGATCGTGGGCAAGGACATGCCGTTCCTGGTCGATTCCGTGGTCGCCGCGCTCAACCGCCTGAACCTGCCGGTCCTGCTGCTGGTCCACCCGATCATCCATATCGTGCGCGACGAGGCAGGCCAGATCGATACGATTCTGGAGAAGGGCGCCGCGGTCGAGGGCATGCAGGCCGAATCCGTGCTCCATGTCGAAATCACCCAGCAGCCCGACGGGCCGCGTCATGGCGAGATCGAGGAGCGTCTGCTTGAGGTGCTGGCCAATGTGCAGGCCTCGGTCGAACACTGGCCCCAGATGATCGCCGAACTCGACCAGCAGATCGCCGAGCTCAAGGCCAGTCCGCCGCCGGTCGAGGAAGAGGATTTCGCCGAGGGCCTCGATTTCCTGCAATGGCTCCGGGACAACCATTTCACCTTCCTGGGCCATCGCGAATACACCTTTGAACAGCGCGACGGGCAGGTCTTTGCAGAGATTGTCGAGGACAAGAACCTCGGTATCCTGCGTGAGGTTACGCGAGAAAGCCGGGCACGCCACAAAGATCCGCTGCCCGACCATTTCGCGGCCTATCTCGAGCGCCGCGAGATGTTCATCATCTCCAAGGCTTGGACCCGCTCGGATGTGCATCGTTCGGTCTATATGGATTACATCGGCGTGCGCCGGTTCAACGAAAAGGGCGATGTCGTCGGCGAGCGGCGTTTCCTGGGTCTGCTGACCTCGACCGCCTACAGCGCGCTCCCCTCCCAGATCCCGCTGCTGCGGCGCAAGGTGGCGACGGTCAGGGAACGTTCGGGCTTCACCCGTGGCAGCCACAACGCCAAGGCGCTGGAACACATCCTCGATACCTTCCCGCGCGACGAGCTGTTCCAGACCGATGTCGATCCCCTGGAGGCGATCGCCCACGGCATCCTCCACATGGAGCATCGCCAGCGCATCCGGCTCTTCATGCGGAGCGACAATTACGGCCAGTTCGTGTCCTGCATCGTCTTTGTGCCGCGCGACAGCTACACGACCAATCTGCGCGACCGCATGCAGGCGATCCTGATGGAAGAGCTCAACGGCGACACGGTCGACGTCAACACCCAGCTTTCCGATGCGCCGATGGCGCGGGCCCATTTCATCGTGCACACGCCCGGCGGCAATGCCGACGCCAGCGATCTGAAAGCGATCGAAAAGCGACTGGTGGAAGCTTCACGCGACTGGGATGATGACTTCCAGGATGCCTTGGTCGATGAACTCGGCGAAGGCCAGGGCATGGCCCTGTTCCACCGTTATGCCGCAGCGATTCCGGCCAACTACAAGGAGACCTTCAGCGCACGCCTGGCGGTTGCCGATATCGAACGCATGGAAAAGATCTCGACCAGCGGGATCGCCATGAATCTCTACCGCCGGGTCGATGCCGATGAAGGCACGCTGAACTTCAAGGTCTATCACGAGGGTAATCCAGTGCCGCTCTCGAGCATCATACCGATGCTCGAGCATATGGGCCTGGTCGTGATCGAGGAGACGCCCTTCGAGATCCGGCCGACCGAAGGTTCGACCGTCTGGATTCATGATTTCCACGTCAATCTCGAGTTCGACTGGGAAGTCGATGTCAACGCGGCGCGTCAGCGGTTCCACGAAACCTTCGCACGCGTCTGGTCGGGCGAGGTCGAGAACGACGATTTCAACGACCTTGTGCTCGCCGGGCTCGACTGGCGTCAGGTCGTGGTGTTGCGTGCCTATGCCAAATACATGACCCAGGCCAACGCACCGTTCAGTCAGGCCTATGTTGAGGCCACGCTGGCGGCCAATCCGGCACTGGCGCGCCATCTGGTCGAACTGTTTGTCGTGCGCTTTGATCCCGATAACCGGGATGATGTCGAAGGACGCGCCGACACGATCCGCGCCGACATTAACGAAGAGCTCGACCAGGTTGTCTCGCTCGACCAGGACCGAATCCTGCGGCGTTACCTCAACCTGATCGAAGCGACGCTGCGGACCAACTTCTTCCAGCCTGCCGAAGACGGCGAGCCGAAATCCTACGTCTCGTTCAAGTTCGACAGCCAGATGATCGACGAGTTGCCCGATCCCAAACCATGGCGCGAGATTTTCGTTTATTCGGCCAGGTTCGAGGCCGTGCATCTGCGCGGCGGGCCGGTCGCGCGCGGCGGCATCCGCTGGTCGGACCGGCGCGAGGATTTCCGCACCGAGGTGCTGGGTCTGGTCAAGGCGCAGATGGTCAAGAATGCGGTGATTGTGCCGGTAGGCTCTAAGGGCGGCTTTGTCGTCAAACATCCCCCCACCGAAGGCGGGCGCGAAGCGTTACAGGCCGAAGGTATCGCCTGTTACAAGATCTTCATGGCCGGCATGCTCGACATCACCAACAACATCGTTGGTGGTGAGATCGTGCAGCGCGACCGGGTCGTGCGCTACGATGACAGCGATCCCTATCTGGTGGTCGCGGCTGACAAGGGCACCGCAACTTTCTCGGATATCGCCAACGGGGTGGCGGCTGAATACGGCCACTGGCTCGACGATGCCTTCGCTTCGGGCGGCTCGGCCGGCTATGACCACAAAGCCATGGCGATCACGGCCAAGGGCGCCTGGGAAGCGGTCAAACGCCATTTCCGCGAGCTGGGCAAGGACATCCAGACGCAAGAGTTCAGCGTCGTGGGCGTCGGCGACATGATGGGCGATGTCTTTGGCAACGGCATGTTGCTGTCTGAAAAGATACGCCTGCTGGGCGCCTTCAACCATCTCCACATTTTCATCGATCCCGATCCCAATGCGGCTGTGAGTTTTGACGAGCGCAAGCGGATGTTCGAGCTGCCGCGCTCGTCCTGGGCCGACTATGACGTCTCGCTGATTTCAGAGGGCGGCGCGATCTTCGAACGCAGCGCCAAATCGCTGCAGCTCTCGCCCCAGATCCGCAAGTGTTTCGGTATCAAGCAGGAGCGGGTCACACCCAACGAACTGATCCACGCCATGCTGAAGGCCGAGGTCGAGCTGCTATGGAACGGCGGAATCGGGACCTACATCAAGGCAAGCGACGAAAGCCATGCCGAGGTCGGCGACCGGGCCAATGACAGCCTGCGGGTCAACGGCAGGGAAGTCGGCGCCAAGGTCTTCGGCGAAGGCGGCAATCTGGGCGCGACCCAGGCCGGGCGGATCGAATACGCGCTGGCCGGTGGCTGTATCAACACCGATGCGATCGACAACTCCGCCGGCGTTGATTGTTCGGACCACGAGGTCAACATCAAGATCCTGCTGGGCGATGTCGTCGAAGCCGGCGACATGACGGTCAAACAGCGCGATCGTCTGCTGGTCGACATGACCGAGGAAGTCAGCGACCTCGTCCTGCGCGACAACTATCTCCAGACCCAGGCGTTGACCGTTCTGCAAAGCCACGGCGAAACACGGACCGACGAGCAGATCCGTTTCATGCGTTCGATCGAACAATCAGGTCTTCTCGACCGTGCGATCGAAGGTCTGCCCGATGACGAAAGCCTGGCCGATTGGCGCACCCAGGGGCGGCGTTTCACACGGCCGGAACTCTCGGTCCTGCTCGCCTATGCCAAAATGGATCTTTATCCGGCCCTGCTCGAGTCCGACCTGCCCGACGATCCCGATCTGCAGAGCGATCTCGTGCGTTATTTCCCCGCACCGCTGCAGAGCGGTTACGCCGATCGCATCGCCAGCCATCGCTTGCGCCGCGAGATCGTCGCGACCTTCACGACCAATTCGATTGTCAACCGTGCGGGCATCACCTTCGTTCACCGCATGGCCGAAGAAACCGGTTACGGCTTTGCCGATATCTCGCGCGCCTACACCGTGGCCCGCGACGCCTTTAATCTGCGCGACGTCTGGGTCGAGATCGAGGCGCTCGACAACCAGGTTCCCTCGACCGTGCAGACCGCCATGCTGGAAGAAACCATGCTGCTGATCGAGCGGGTCACCGGCTGGATGCTGCGCCACCGCAGCCAGCCCATGGTGATCGGCGAAACGGTAGGGGCTTTCCGTCCCGCGGTGATGGCCCTGCAGGACAAACTGTCCGAACTGGTCAGCACCGCACGGCGTCAATCGATCCAACGTGCTGCCAAACGGTACGAGAAAGAAGGCGTGCCTTCCGATACCGCCGCGCTGGTCGCCAGCCTGCGCACGCTGGCTGCCGCCTGCGATGTGATTGACACGGCCGAGACCATGGAAATCGACGTGATCGACGTCGCCACCGTCTTCTTTGATGTCGGTGAGGAACTCGCGACCGACTGGCTGCGCGACATGCTGAGCCGTCTCACGGTCGAGGATCGCTGGGACCGTCTGGCCCAGCAGGCCCTGATCGAAGACAGCTTCCAGCAGCAACGCGCGATTGCCGCCGCGGTCCTGGCCGCCAACGGAGAAGTTGCTGCCGACAAGGCGACCGGCGTCTGGATCGCTGAGAACACAAACCGTGTCAACCGCGCCCTCTCGGTCGTCAACGACATGAAAAGCACGAACCTCCCCGTCGACCTCGCCATGGCTTCGGTTGCCAGCCGTGCCCTGCGCTCGCTTACGGGTTGAGCTGGATCAGGGGCCTTCTCGCTGACCATAACTTCAGCACCCGTCATGCCCCGGCTTGACCGGAGCATCCATCCCGAGCCCTGGCGACCGCAACCGACCGTGCGATGTGTCAGGTCTGCGGCATGGATCGTCCGGTCAAGCCGGGCGATGACGAAATTGGAGTGAGGGCTCTGTTGGCCTCCACCCATTCGCCTTAGGCCGGTAGCGGCCTCAGATTGATTTCACCGTACTGGTTGGCATAGGCGTGGGTCGCAGGGGTGCCGCCCAGGTGCATGAGCAGGACGTTAGAGCTAGGTCTGAACCGGCCTGCTCTGGCGAGATCGATCAGGCCGCGCACGGCCTTGCCTTCATAGACGGGGTCGGCAATCAGGCCTTCGGTTCGGGCAAGCAGGCCGATCGCGTCGAAGGTGGTGGCATCCGAGACGCCATAGGGGCTGGCATCGCCCACGACAATTTCGACATCGGCTGACGCGACACGTTGCGATGCACCGAGGTCTTCGAGGGCGGCGTTGGCAAGGCGTTCGACGCGGGCTTTCTTGATCTCGGTCTCTTCGTCATCGGGCACGCCGATGACGCGTGTTTCGGAATCGAACGCCGCCAGTCCGGCGAGCAGGCCGGACTGGGTGCTGCTGGATCCGGTGCAATGCACGATGGTGTCGAAAGCAAAGCCCAGCGATGCCTGCTGGGCCGCGATTTCAGCGGCACAGACGGCGTAGCCATAGCTGCCCAGTGGATGATCGGAGGCGCCGCCCGGGATCAGATAGGGTTTGTGTCCCTGGTCGGCCAGGTGGGCCACGAGGTCGGTCAACGGGCCTTCGTCCTCGATCGGCCGATCGGTCTCATCGAGATAAAGTTCCGCCCCCATCAGGTTGCTGAAAAGAATGTTGCCGACATTGCGATAGGCCGGGCCGCCATCTCTCGTCCAGCCGTTGTGCAGCAATGCGCATTTCATCCCGGCCTTTGCCGCGGCCGCAGCGGTCTGTCGTGTGTGGTTGGACTGGATCGCACCGACCGTCACAAGCATGTCGAAGCCGCGCGCCTTTGCATCGCCCACCAGGAATTCCAGCTTGCGGGTCTTGTTGCCGCCGCCGACCAGGCCTGTCAGGTCGGCGCGTTTGACCCAGAGGTCGATGTCGCCCAAATGCCGGGCGAAGTTCTCCAGCCGGTGAATCGGGGTCGGCAACTGGGCCAGGGAAAAGCGCGGCAGGTCTGCAAGGTTTGCCAGCCCGCCTGTCAGTGGTGTCGAAGTCGTCATGATCGTTACGCCTTTGGGTTGGTTCCGTGAAATCAGCGGAATCTGGCGGTCGATCGAACGGGGCAGGCTGGTTGCCGCCCGGGGCGAACAACGGTCAAGTTAGACGGCTGATGGCGATATCTAACGTGACCGCAGGTTTTTGAACACCCCAACCCGGAAGCCGGCTCGCATAGGCTCCATTGGGTTGTCTAGGATGCCGGCTGCCGGGCGCGCGTTAGCGTTCGCGCGATATGGCAATCTCCGGATCGGCCTCGAAGAGGCCAGCTCGCCACGAAACCGCCCAGCTTTCCCGGCACATAGAGCGGATCATGACTGGGTGGACCCACTCTGTGATTCCACACAATCTTGTGAATCCGCTCTATATCAAATAGCTAGAGCATCTTCGCTCGATATCATCGGGATATGCTCCAGAGCCCATGAACCTTGCCCGTGCCTTTGTAACCGTCAGCGGGCTCACCGCGCTCAGCCGTGTGCTGGGTTTTGTGCGCGACATGCTATTTGCGGCTGCGCTGGGGGCCGGGATCTCGGCCGACGCCTTTCTGGTCGCCTTCAAGCTTCCCAATTTCTTCCGTCACCTGTTTGCCGAAGGTGCGTTCAACGCCGCCTTCATCCCGATGTTCGCAGGCCGGCTGGAAGGCGAGGGCAAGGCCGAAGCCAAACGTCTGGCTGACGAGACGATGGCCATCCTGCTGCTGGTTCTGGTTGTCTTGGTGGTGGTGTTCGAGATCGCGATGCCGTGGGTGATGCTGGGCCTGGCGCCGGGCTTTACCGATGAACCCGAAAAGTTCGCGCTCGCGATCGACCTCACGCGCATCACATTTCCCTATTTGCTGATGATCTCGCTGGTTGCCCTGTTTGGCGGCATGTTGAATTCGACCGGACGTTTCGCCGCCTATGCTGCGGCGCCGATCCTGCTCAATCTCAGCCTGATCGCGACAGCACTTGTCGCCTACTACTCCGATGGCATCGGTGCAGGCCATGCACTGGCCTGGGGTGTGACCCTGGGCGGTGTTGCGCAGCTACTGCTCCTGCTCGCCAACCTCAGCCGCGCCAGCCTGATGCCGCGCCTGCTGTGGCCGCGCCTCACAAAGGGCGTGCGCCAGGTCCTGCGTCTGTTCGGCCCGGCGGCGCTGGGTGCAGGTGTCGTCCAGATCAACCTGGTGATCGATCTATGGGTCGCTTCGTTCCTGCCGACCGGTTCGATCTCCTATCTTTATTATGCCGACCGGGTGAACCAGCTTCTCCTGGGGGTCGTCGGCATTGCGGTCGGCACCGCCCTGCTTCCGCTGTTGTCGCGCCAGATCGAGGCCGGTGATCAGAACGGCGCCAACGACAGCCAGAGCCGTGCGGTGGAACTCGTCATGGTGTTCTGTGTGCCGGGTGCGGTCGCGCTCACGATCATCGCCGGACCGATCATCGCCGTGCTGTTCGAGCGCGGCGCGTTCGACGCCGCCGACACCGCCGCCAGTGCCGCCGCACTGGTCGCCTTTGCCACCGGCCTGCCCGCCTATGTCCTGATCAAGGTCTTTGCCCCGGGGTTTTTTGCGCGCAAGGATACCAAGACGCCGGTCAAGGTCGCGGTCGTGGGTCTGCTCAGCAACCTTGCCATCATGGCGATGCTGATCTGGTCACTGGGTCATGTCGGCATTGCGCTCGCCACGGCGGGTGCGGCCTGGATCAACGGCGGCATTCTTTGTTACATCCTGATCAAGCGCGGTCATTTCAAACCGGACGCGCGCCTCAGGCACCGCCTGGTGCGCATCCTCTTGGCTTCGGCCCTGATGGCCGTCGCCCTGTGGGCTGCAAGCTGGGCCATGGCGCGCTACGTGCCCGACACCAAGCTGTTCGAAGCACTGGCATTGGGCGGCATGGTCGTGCTGGGGCTTGCCGTCTACGCCATCGCCGGCCAGGTCCTGGGCGCTTTCAACCTCGCCGACATCAGGGCGATGGTGCGCCGTCGAGCGCCGACGAAAGGGACATGAGCCGGTCGTCATTGGCTTCGGGTTCGGTATCGTGTTCGTCGGCTGCCATGGTGCGATCGGCCTTCACGATCTGGTCGACCAGACGA
>JABIUG010000211.1 GCA_018700655.1 Rhodospirillaceae bacterium
GCCAATTCCGCGAAGGCATCGGGATCGACGTCGACGCCCGCCACAATCGGTTCGATATCCAGCCCGCGCAGGGCCTCGACCACCAGATCGACGGCGTATTCGTGAATGTCGGTCGAGCCGACGATCGGCCTGATGTGCTGCGTATTCGGCGTGGCCCTGGCCGAGAAGGTCGCATGGATCCGGCTACGCCGTTCCACGAGATCACGATAGGTGTCGGTGGGAATCAGCGGCTGGACGCCGTCGGCCTCGGCCCGGGGAACGTCGCCTGCGGCGTATCTGGCCTCGATCTCGCGCGCCCCCATGCGGCGCGCGGCAAGAAGTATCTGAA
This sequence comes from Rhodospirillaceae bacterium, assembly GCA_018700655.1. Taxonomy (GTDB): domain Bacteria; phylum Pseudomonadota; class Alphaproteobacteria; order SP197; family SP197; genus SP197. The sequence goes on from JABIUG010000211.1 coordinate 329, forward strand.
GCGGGTCGGCCATGTCGACGCCGAGCTCGGCGAAGCCCGCCATGATGTTGTCATGGAAGCGACGGCCACCTGCGACCAGCCGCGCGCTGAGCGCCTCGATGTGGGACCAGTCGATCGAGTCCATAAGCTCGTCTGCCTGTTCGGCGATACGCCGGGTGATGGCGTGAACGTCGACGATCTCCTGCCAGGTCGGCGCGCGGACCGCCTCGGTAACCGGCGTCGGATTGATCGGGACGCCGCTCCCGCAGCGCAACTGGGCCAGAATCAGATAAAGCATGTCGGTGACCAGGACCGCATGGTTGGCCTCAATGTCAGCCGTATAGGCGGTCGTGTCACCGTAGTAGGCCGCGTTCATCGCGCCGTCCGGCTTGATTGATTCAAGCGCCAGAACCATGGCTGCCTTGACGATCGGGCTGCGGGTCAGCCCGCCATAGCTGATCGAAAGGCGCGCGCCGACGAGCTGGTCAACGATAAAGCGTTCGAACAGGGCCCAGCCGATATAGGAACAGTAGTCGTCGAACTGGGCGCAAAAGCCATCGTCCAGATAGGACGAAACCATGGCGTCGTTGTCGACATGCGCGGCCATCACGCCAAGCGCCTTGACCATCTCGGCCATCTGTTCGACATCATCACCCGGCCAGCCGGGATAGCGCCAGTTGAACTGCGACATGTTGCCGACGTTGTTGACGCCGGCCTGGATTGCACGGCATGCGTTGGCAACCGACATCGGCGTACCGATCATCATGTCGCCAAGGCCGGGCTGAATTGGCGCGGCCTCGGCCGTGGCGCGCCAGTCCTCGGGCGTCTCGAGCATGGGCCCGGTTTCCTTTGCCGCCTGGCCCCAAAACTCCGGCGGCAGGCCCATCCGGCGGTCGGCGTTCATGTTGTAGCGATCGATACGGAAACCGCGTCGGTTGGTTTCGTCATGAATGCGGCGCAGCGCCTCGGCGGTATCGGCCCAGGTCTGCATGCCCAGGTTCATGCTCGTCATTAGTAGGCGACCCTCGGCGTGCATCTTCCGTCGATAGGCGAGTTCGGAGCGAACACCGTGCTCGCGGCACAACAGGCTGACACCCATCGTGAGCTCGTTTCCCAGACGCCGTCCCTCGGCGACGAGAGCGCGACCGTCGGGCAGGTCGGCGGGGAGGATCGAACGGTCTGGGTCGAAGTGCATGGCTGCCAGTCTCCTTAGTTTGATCCTAGCTTAGCTGACAGAAAACTCGCGCTAAACCACCGGCTCTACGAGCCCTCTTGCCGCACCCTGCTGGGTTGACCAAAGCATAGCGCAGGGCAGGCCTGCAGGGTAGCTCAAGAAGGCTTCGGGAGCCGTTGGTTCGTAGCCCAGAGAACCAGCAGACAACACCATCGACTCCATGCATTTCTCATATCACGATGTGGATGGTGGGTAACCCGGCAGCCACCGGTCATCCGTGCGTCGAACTCTTCAGAGGAGATTGCCATGGCAGCCTACGACGCCTTGTTCCAACCGCTGACGATCAAGAACGTCACCATTCCCAACCGCTTCCTCAGCACGAGCCACCAGCCGGGCTATGCGGCAAATGGTCGCACGACCGATCGCTACGTGCTCTACGAAGCAGAAAAGGCCAAGGGCGGCGTTGGACTGGTCCAGTTCGGTGGCGCTACCACGGTCTCGGTCGAGAGCACCTATTATTATGGCCAGCTGAATGGCTCGGTCGATGCCGTGATACCCGATTTGCGCCGCATGGCGAGCGCGGTTCAGGAACACGGCGCCGCTTGCACCGTCCAACTTACCCACGGTGGGCGTCGGGAGCGCTGGGACGAGAACAACTGGTTGCCGGCCTACGCGCCATCGGTTCGCCGCGAGCTCCTGCACCGGGCTTTTCCTGCCGCGATGGAAGATCACGACCTCGCTCGCATGATCCGTGACTTTGCGGCCGCCGCCGGTCGTGTGCGTGAAGCCGGTGTCGATGGCGTCGAGATCAGTTGCATTCCGCCCGGCATCATCGGTCAGTTCTGGTCACCGCTGACCAACCAGCGCGAGGACGACTATGGCGGTTCCCTGGAGAACCGCATGCGCCTCGGGCTCGAAATCCTTGCTGCGGCGCGAGAGACCGTGGGCGACGATTACATGATGGGGATGCGCCTTTCCGCCAACGAGATGACCAAGAACGGCCTGACCGACCAGGACGGTATCGAGATTGCCGGCGTTTATGCGGCAAGCGGACTGGTCGACTTCGTCAGCGTGGTCGGCGGTCGCGCGGCCGACTACAAATCGACCCAGGAAATGTATCCCTCGATGATCGCGCCGTCGGCGACCTATCTCGATCTCGCCACCACGGTCAAGGACCGGGTCGACCTGCCGGTGTTCCACGCCACCCGTATCACCGACGTCGCCACCGCGGCCCATGCGGTCGAGAACGGCCGTATCGACATGGTTGGCATGACCCGCGCCTTCATCGCCGATCCCCATCACGTCAAAAAGCTGCGCGAGGGGCGAGAGGCCGATATCCGGCCCTGCGTCGGCGCAACTTACTGCATCGATCGGGTCGCCACGACCGAGGGCGCCTATTGCATGCACAACGTCGCCACCGGACGCGAAGAGCACCTATCTCATGACATCGCCAGGACCTCAGGCGACAAACGGCGTGTCGCCGTGGTCGGCGGTGGCCCCGGCGGCCTTGAGGCGGCGCGTGTCGCTGCCTTGCGCGGCCATTCGGTCGTGCTGTTCGAGGCCGCGCCAGTGCTTGGCGGCCAGCTCAATCTGGCCTCGAAGGGCACCTGGCGGCGCGACCTCTCCGGCATCGCAGATTGGCTCGCCGGGCAGATCGAGGCTCTTGGTGTGGAGGTCCGGCTGAACGCGTTTGCCGACGCCGCTGACGTCCTTGCCTGGAAGCCCGGCGTTGTTGTCATTGCCACCGGTGGGTTGCCCGTAACCGGACACTTCGAGGGCGCTAAGCTCGCGACCACCGTCTGGGACGTCCTCGCCGGGCAGGTCGAGCCGGGTAACGAGATCCTTCTGATCGACGAAGCCGGCGGTCACGGCAGCCTGTGTTGTGCCCAGTTTGCCGCCGATCAGGGCAGCACGGTCGAACTGGTCAGCCCGGGCCATGCCCATGGCCTCGAGGTTGGAGCAGTGAACCTGGGGGCCCATATGAGCGAGATCTACCGGCTGGGTGTGACGCTCACCGTCGATCGTGAACTGACAGCGTTGCGGACATCAGGCAACAAACTCGTCGCAGTGCTTGAGAACATGTACCAGGAAATCGTCGAAGAACGTGTCGTCGACCAGGTGATCGGCGACTACGGCACGGCACCCAACGACGATCTCTACCTCGCCCTCAAGCCGCAATCGCGCAATTTGGGGCAGATGGACCTCGATGCCTTGGCTGCCTTCGGACCCCAGGCAATCGACAGCAACCAGGCAGGGGTTTTTTTCCTCTACCGCATCGGCGATGCCTGGGCCGGCCGCAACGTCCATGCCGCCATGCTCGACGCCATGCGCGTCTGCAAGGAGCTGTGAGGCGGGCACCGGCCCGCAAGTAGGCCCTCAGTTCGCGCGTTCGGCGCGCGGTAACGCAGGCAGGCCGCGGATCATGTCGGCGGCGTTCATTCAAGCGGAGTGGGCATGTATCGATCCGGAGGTCAGCCAGCTCTGGAGTGGATTGGCATCGGCCCAACGTTTGGCGTAACCGCCCAGCGTGTCGAACTTGACGTCAGCATGGCCCGACATGAAGTCGATCAGGCGCTCCAGCATCATCAGGCGATGGCCACGCCCGATCACCTGGGGGTGCATGGTGAGATTGTACATGCCGCCGGGAACCGAGGTGTGGGCAAAGGTGAACTCATCGCGCCAGATCTCCTCGACATGGGAGGCCGGTTTCAGACCGCTACCGGTGTCATCGAGCTCAAAATAGGGAAAATCATCCAGCGTCCAGGTCACCGGCAACTCGACGATGTTGATGTTCTTGCCGAATTCGTAACGCGCATCGGCCGGGGCCTTGTCGCCCGAGCGCATGTAATAGGGCGTGTAGTCATCGCCCATCAGGCTGGAATCATAGAGAAAGCCGAATTCCTGAAGAATGTCGGTCGTCCGCTCGGAGAAATCCCATGCCGGCGAGCGATAGCCTAGCGGACGCACACCGCAGGCCTTTTCCAGAGCTTCAAAGCCGCGCTCCATGTTGGCGCGTTCACCGGCCTCATCGAAATCAGCCGGATTCTCGTGAACCCAACCGTGATGCGCGATCTCGTGGCCGGCATCGTGAATGCGTTTGACCAGATCGGGATAGGCATAAGCCGTGTGGCCGGGAATGCAGAAGGTCCCGGGAACATCACGCAAGGCCAGCAGATCAAGAATGCGCGGGATTGCCACTCCCCCGAATTCGCCGCGCGAAATCTCGCTGGGGTTGGTCGACCTGTATGACCCGATCCACACCGACATGGCATCGAAATCAAAGGTCAGACAGCAGGTCATTCTTGGATCAGACATGGACGCCTCCGTTGTTGGCGGTATCTCAATGCCAAACCTGCGTCACCGCAAGCGATCTGTTCAATTGTCCAGGATCCGGTAGTGATAGGCATAGATCGGTTTCAGTCCGAACGACCGGTAAAGCGTGACCGCAGGCTTGTTCTCCTCGACGACCTGCAGCCAGAGTGATTTCGCGCCGGCTTCGTCACGCGCCCAAGCGACCAGGCCTTCCAGAATCGCCCGGCCCAGGCCTTTGCCCCGATGTTCAGCACTCACCAGAATCTCGAAAAAACCCGCGCGTTCGCCTTCCACAACCGACATGCCGAAAGCCATCGGTTCGGCTTCGTCACCGATCCAGGCATAGCGGCATTGTCCTTCCACGCGCTCCAGCATTCGGCGCAAAACAGGCCTGTGGGGTTCTCCGACAGGGCTTTGGTCACAAAACCCGTCAAACCAGGCCGGTTCGGGTGATGAAAGGAAACGAACACGTGGGTCCGGCACTGCGACGTCGGACATGTCCCCGGTCATGGTCAACGTGCGGTCCGCCATGTGGTAGCCGCGCTCTTCCAGCACACCATCCAGTTCGGGTTCTGCCAGCGGCGTGATCCTGAAGATGGCGGGCAGACCGGCGGCGGCATAATACGCCTCAGCGGCGTCGATACGTACATCCAGTGGTTCGCCGCTTCGGCTCATCACATTGACTGAATTCGCGCGCCTGGTGTGGCCCTGCGCCTGGCGCAGCAACCATCCATCCAGCGTTGTGCTCTCCAGGCAAGGCCAGGCGCGAAAACTCGCTTCTTCGAGCGTCAGAACAAGACGCTGACCGGGCTGATCGAACTCAGTGTGCAACGAAGCCGAAATTGTCGAGATGATCGCAGATACCCCTGACGATGACCTCGACTCCAATCGCAACGACAACCAGGCCGAACAGCCGGGTCATGATCGTGAGGCCGGATTTCCCAAGGCACTTGCCAATCGGTTCAGCCATCCAGTGAACCAGCCCTGCAACGATGAGAACGATGAGAACGATGAAGATGGTCCCGATGATGGTGATATTGCCAGTCAGACCCTCGTTATCCTGCGACTCAAGTATGACCTTCGTCATGGCCCCGACCGGCCATCATTGGAAGCGCCAGCGGCACAACGCCGACATGCATGGGCGAACGCCCTCCCCCCGTCACCATCGCTATCTGTGTCGGGCATGACGATGGTTCCCATCATCGAAAGGCCAACGAGCCCGATGACAAGACCACCCGCTATCTGGAAGGACGCAATGGTCGTTCCCAGGGAAACGATCAGCCACTCGCCCAGGACCACCATCAGGCTCAGCATGATGCACGCAGCAACGATTTCCGTAAGGATGGCGAGGCGCCGTTGTGCGGCCGTAAACCCGGCGGTTTCACTCAGCAGAAGCGGAATGGTCGCAAAGGGAGCCATAATCGCAAACAGGCCGATCCCGAACTCGGAATAATCAGACCAGAGTGTAGACTCCATCATCAACCCCCTTCGATCGGCGGAAACACCGTCAACACATCACCATCGACCATGATGTGGCTGTCATGAAGTGCCGGTCGCACCGCCGTATCGTTGACAAGCGTCATGGTCAGGGTCTCGCGCGCCACGTCAAGTCTGGCCATCACATCGGCAACACTCGCACCGTCGGGCACTTCAAGCGCGCCTTCTCCGTTCGGGCCTATTCCGGCAACGGCTTTTCCCGCATGGGCAACAAGTTTGACGCGTATCTTCAAGCCAGCCCCAACCGTGAGAGCGTCTGGCCGCGCGGCTGGCCTTCTTCATCCCATCCGCGCATCTCGTAGTATTCGGGCAGCATTTCATCGAGTTTGGCGACCATGCCTTTCTGCGTGCCACTGGGAGCCGGCGTATGGAGCATGCGATCGGGAAGCGTATCGTCCTTGCGGCC
>JABIUG010000212.1 GCA_018700655.1 Rhodospirillaceae bacterium
GGCGGGATGCAGGGTGTGATGCCACGCTCGGCCAGGGCCTCTCGGAACCAGTCGCTGTCATAGCCTTTGTTGCCTAGCAGTTCCTTGGCTCCAGGCAAGGAGGCCAGAAGCAGGAAAGCACCCTTGTGATCGCTCATCTGGCCTTCGCTGAGCAGTATGATGATGGGCCACCCCTGGCCATCGCACACGGCATGGAGTTTCGAGTTCAGGCCGCCTTTGGTGCGCCCGATACGTCTGGGAAGAGCCCCCTTTTTAGCATGCTCGCGGCCGTCCAGTGAACCTTGAGATGGGTCGCATCGATCATGATCCGGTTGGGCTCGCGGGCCTGGCCGGCCAGTTCGGCAAATATCCGGTTGAAGACGCCCATCCGGCTCCAGCGTATGAAGCGGTTGTAGATCGTTTTGTGGAGACCATAGGCCGCGGGCGCATCACGCCAGCGCAGTCCGTTCTTGATCACGAACACGATCCCGCTGATTACCCTGCGGTCGTCAACCCTTGGAATGCCATGGGACAGCGGAAAAAACAGCGCGATCCGGCGCATCTGCGCCGCGCTCAACAGATAAAGATCATCCATTGCCAGCACCTCCTTGAGGCGCTCAGTGAATCAGGCCAGCACAGACGGGGCAAGTGACCAGCTTCCCTGAAACTGGTTCAGGCTGCATGAGGGAGTCCGGTCAAGCGGTCATGCCTGATGGCTAGTTGCAGGCCCCAATTGACCCTTCGGCACATATCCGTCCGTCCGTCCAGGCCGCCCCGGACAGGTTCGCGCCGGAGAGGTCCGCGCGGGACAGGTACGCGCCGGATTTATCGCATCCGGACCAATCAACGTCGGGGCCTGCAGGGTCATCGCAAGCTGCCTTGGCTTCTGAAGTCGCCGCCGTCAGGGAAAGCGCGAGGGCGGCGGCGAGGAAGATGGTGCGGCCAAAGATCGTCTTGAAGGTCATGGAACAGGGTCTCCTGCAGGGGTTGCCTTTACGGCGCACCTGTTGTGCAGCGAACCGTTTCATGACGCCATCATGCCCTCATGGGTTTTGGCTGTCACTTCGGCTCAGGATCGAAGCCTGGGCCACAACGCACCAGCGGGCCTCTGTGTGGGCCTTCCGGGGCGACCGTCACCGCCGGGCCGCGACCTAAACGGTGAAGCATTTTGGCGGGTCTGGTCGCGAGTGATTTAATAGGTCCTGAGCCTAGCCGATGACGTCAAGGAACCGTGCAAACAGTTCTGACTGGGAATGCACGCTGAGTTTGCGATAGATGTTTTTGCGATGGTTCTTCACCGTGCCGACCGAAATCGCGACCGCCCGGGCAATCGACTTTGAAGAATGCCCACGAAGCATCATGGCCACAATCTCGCGTTCTCGTACTGTCAGCACAGAGAAGGGCTCCTGCTCCAGCAGTTGAAGCAAGGGGATGACCTCCTCGTTCCCGGCTGAATGCTCTCCCACGGGTCCTGGGGCAACCTCGCCGATCCACTGGCGTCGGACGAGTGCGGCGACGACGGGCAGGAAGAAACATGCGCGGCCGTAATCGCGCTGCGAGAACTTGGGCGCGCCGTGATAACGACCGATCGACACGGCAAGAAACGAACGGTTCTCGCACTTGGCATAGAACGAGATCTCGTCGATCAACCCGGTGGCGACATAATAGGACCGGTAGTATTCCGATTGCCGGAATTTATCGGTCTGAACATCGCGAAGGCGCAGGACGCAATCAGACACGATGTCCTGGCTGGCGACGTAAAACGGATCGAGAAGGTAGGCGCCCTTGATGTAGATCTGGGTTGCTACTCTCTTTCTTCTCTCGTCGTAGTTCTCGTGCATGTGCCTGGGCCGGTGTCCTGCCTGCCAGGCAAACACCGCCGTTACATCATTGGGGACAGCTTCACCGACAAACCCCGCGATGGCCTCCGGCCCCACTGTCGTTCCGGCTGATGCTACGGCTTCGCCCAGGACGGCAGCGCCATCGGTACTCAGTTGCCTTGTGATTTGCGTAGCGGTGCTCAACCCTGCCTCAGGGCGGCCACGGCTTCCTTGATGGGGGTCGGACCATCGGTCAGTTCGATGATTTCCCTGCGCACCGATGGCTGCTCGATCAGTGCGTGGAGGGCACGCGCCACGGTCTCGCGGGCAATGGCGCCGTACATGATTGCAGGTCCCATCGTCACGGTGTCCCGGCCTTCCTCGTCCGTCAGGGTGCCGGGGCGCAGAATGACCCAGTCGAGGTCTGAAGCCGCCACGGCGACATCTGCGCGTTTCTTTTCGGCCATGTAGTGTTCGAATCCGGACTTGCGTTCCCGCTGGCGACCGGCTTCGGGAAAGGCCGAGACGAGATACAGGCGGGTGATCCCCAGATGCCCGGCTGCTTCGATGGCCTTGGCCGGGCCGTCGCCGTCGATCGCGGTGGTCCGGTCGAGCCCGCTCCCGGCCGCCCCGGCGGTAAAGACAATCACGTCGGCGCCCCGCGCCGCATCGGCGAGCTGATCCGGTGTCATCTCGATCATGTCGCCCTCGACCGGCGACATCCCGTCTTCGGTCAGATCAGCGGCCTGTTCGGGTTTCCGGTACAGGCCGATGACCCTGTGTCCGGACTGCACCAGAAGCCGCCCCAGCCTGCGACCGACGCCGCCGGTTGCGCCGATGATGAAGACGTTTGCCATGTCGTTCCACTCGCCCTTCAGAAATGTTGGTAACGTTATCCTACCATCGAACCCCGATAGGTTTATGGCCCTTTAGGGACATGGACCTTGAATGATAATCACGCTTGACTAAGAATCTTGCCACACACAACAAGA
>JABIUG010000213.1 GCA_018700655.1 Rhodospirillaceae bacterium
CGCGACGTGCCCCAGCCACTTTCCTCGACCCCCTGGGCCAACATCAGGGAGACCGGTACGGCATCAACGCGATTGAGCAGTTCGGGAATGTCGTCGGCATTTGCGAGCGAACCGTCATCGGCGACGACCCGGTAGCGCTGTGCCAGGTTTGTGAGCCAGTCGATCTCGCCGGTCGACAGGTTCGATTCGCCCGCCAGTTCCAGAAGTCTTGCGCGATCCTTCAGGATCAGTTCGTTGGACATCAGCGCCAGGGGCGCCATCGCCATCAGGAAGAGAGATTTTTTGGCATCAACGCCCTGATCGTCGGTCCAGGCCATGGGAATACGGTTGAAGGCGATGCGGGGAACCCCGGGCGTATTGCCGGTCCAGTCGTCGCGGCTGTAACCGAGTTCATCGAAACCATCGAGAATGTCCTGGTGGGAGGCAACACTGATCGATTGCCGGTGATCGGTCGCCAGCTTGACCAGCACAGCAGCCAGGACCACCAACAGCACAAGAGCCAAGGTGGCAAACCAGATACGGCGTGTTTTGGGAGGGTTTGAAGCCATGATCACGGCCTCCAGTCGTAACAGGTTCCGACGCGGTAGCGTTTAACGCGTCGGAACGGGTTCGTCGCCGGCGTAGTCATAGAAACCCTTGCCGGACTTGCGACCAAGCCAGCCGGCCTCAACATACTTGGCAAGCAGCGGACACGGCCGGTACTTGGTGTCGGCCAAACCGTCATAAAGCACCTGCATGACCGAATAGCAGATATCGAGACCAATGAAGTCGGCCAGTTCAAGCGGCCCCATGGGATGGTTGGCGCCCAGCTTCATGGCGGTGTCGATCGACTCGACCGTGCCGACGCCCTCGTAAAGGGCATAGACCGCCTCGTTGATCATCGGCAACAGGATACGGTTGACGATAAACGCCGGGAAATCCTCGGCACTCGCCGGGATCTTCTGCAAGGTCAGCGTCAGTTCACGGATCGTGTTGAAGGTTTCCGGGTCGGTCGCCAGACCACGGATCAGTTCGACCAGCTTCATGACCGGAACGGGGTTCATGAAGTGCATGCCCATGAACTTCTCGGGCCGATCGGTTGCCGCAGCGAGGCGGGTGATCGGGATCGATGAGGTATTGGAACAGATGATCGCTTCAGCCTTCAGGGTCTCTGTCAGCTTGGCGAAAATCTCCTTCTTGACCGCTTCATTTTCCGAAGCGGCTTCGATCACGCAGTCACACTGGGAAAGGTCGGCAAAGCTGTCGACCACGCCGATACGCGCCAGGCCGTCGGCTTTTTCGTCTTCGGTGATCAGGCCCCGGCGGACCTGACGGTCCATGTTGCCGGTGATGATGATCAATGCCGCATCGGCGCGGGCACGCTCGATGTCGACCAGAGACACGTCGTAACCGGCCAACGCACAGACATGCGCGATACCCGACCCCATCGCGCCGGCGCCGATCACGCCAATGTTTCTGATCTCCATCAAACGTCCTTTCGAATGTCGAACTCCAAACCGGGCCCGACCGATACTCAGCGTGCCTGGATGCCCTGGCCTTCAAGTTCACCCTTCAGCTCCGGAACGGCCTGGAACAGGTCCGCGACGAGGCCGAAATCAGCGACCTGGAAGATCGGTGCTTCTTCATCCTTGTTGATGCAGGCAATGACCTTGCTGTCCTTCATGCCCGCCAGATGCTGAATCGCGCCCGAGATACCGATTGCCATGTAAAGTTCCGGCGCGACGACCTTGCCGGTCTGGCCGACCTGGTAATCGTTCGGGACATATCCGGCATCGACCGCCGCACGGCTGGCGCCAACAGCGGCACCGAGGATATCGGCGACCTCTTCGAGCATGGCAAAGTTGTCGCCCGACTGCATGCCGCGACCACCCGAGATCACGACCCGGGCCGTGGTCAGTTCGGGGCGCTCGTTATCGGAGAGAGCAGCACCCTCGAAGGTCGAGAGACCCGAATCGGCAGCCCCGGAAACCGCCTCGACCGAAGCCGAACCGCCTTCTTCAACTGCCGGATCAAACGAGGTCGAGCGCACTGTCACCAGCTTCACAGCATCGGTCGACTGGACCGTCGCCATCGCATTGCCGGCATAGATCGGTCGCACGAAGGTATCGGCGGAAACGACTTCAGTGATCTCGGAAACCTGCTGGGTATCGAGCAGGGCTGCGGCACGCGGCATGACATTCTTGCCGGTCGTGGTCGCGGCAGCGACGACATGGCTGTAGTTCGAAGCCATACCCGCGATCAGCGGTGCGACGTTTTCGGCAAGCTGTGCGCCCAGTGCGGCGTCATCAGCGACCAGAACCCTGGAAACACCGGCAACCTTGGCCGCGGCATCAGCCACGGAGCCACAGCCTGAGCCGGCCACCAGGATGGTGACATCGCCGCCCATCTGGTTGGCGGCGGTGACCGCATTCAGAGTCGCCGACTGCAGTTCCTGGTTGTCGTGTTCGGCATAAACGAGGATCGCCATCAGATCACTCCCGCGTCGTTGTGCAGTTTGTCGACCAGCTCGGAAACCGAACCGACCTTGATGCCGCCCTGGCGTTTCGGCGGCTCTTCGACCTTGATCGTGTTGAGGCGCGGTGTCGTATCAACACCCAGATCAGCCGGGGTCTTCTTGGCAATCTCTTTCTTGCGCGCCTTCATGATGTTGGGCAGCGAAGCATAACGCGGCTCGTTCAGACGCAGATCGACGGTCACGATCGCTGGCATCTTGAGCGCCACCGTCTCGAGACCGGCATCGACTTCGCGCGTGACCTTGGCGCCGCCATCAGACAGTTCGAGCTTCGAAACAAAGGTGCCCTGGGCCCAGCCGAGCAGACCAGAAAGCATCTGGCCGGTCTGGTTGGCGTCATCGTCGATCGCCTGCTTGCCCAGGATCACGATGTCGGGGGTCTCTTCCTCGACGATCTTGGCCAGCATCTTGGCCACCATGAGCGGCTCAAGTTCACCATCGTGAACGACATGGATCGCACGATCAGCACCCATGGCGAGCGCTGTGCGCAGCGTCTCCTGGTTCTGTTCGGCGCCGAGCGAAACCGCAATGACTTCGGTAGCCGTGCCGGCTTCCTTCAGTCGAACGGCCTCCTCGACCGCGATTTCGTCGAACGGGTTCATCGACATTTTGACATTCGCGAGATCGACACCGCTTTGATCCGCCTTGACGCGAACCTTGACGTTGTAGTCGATAACCCGCTTGACCGGGACGAGGACCTTCATCGCATCCGTCTCCAAGCGATTGGTGTGACAGGGAAGATTCAGATGAGAAAAACCGGCAAAACCGGTTCATCTCGCAGGTGCGAAACGTAAGTCCGCGCGAAGCACCGTGTCAACGCGGCAAACAGGCTAAATTTTCGCGGAATCGACACGTTGTGACGGGTTTGGTCCATGCTGTGAAAGGAATGGCCGCAATTGCGAGAAAACGCCCTCTCAGCAGTATCCGAATTCAGATTGTAACCGCGCCGTCAGCTGGTGTTTTGGAGCGTTCGGATTGATCCGGATCGAACGAGATCTGCTTCAGGCCGTCTGCTTCAGGATCGTGTTCCGCCCGGGGTCCACAACACGTCGGTTGCACCCTTGTCGTTCAGCCAGCGTGACATGACGAAAAAATGGTCAGATAGACGATTGGCGTATTTGACGGCCTCGGGATTGACCTCTTCGTTTTGGGCCAGTTCGGTCATCAACCGCTCGGCGCGACGGATCACCGTGCGTGCGAGGTGGAGATAGGCCGCAGCGGGCGAACCGCCGGGCAGGATGAACGAGGTCAACGGTGCCAGTTCGCCATTCATGCCGTCAATCTCGTCTTCCAGGCGCTTGACCTGGTCTTGCGTGACCCGCAGGGCGCCCGAAGCCTTGCGCCCGTCATGGGGCGTACAGAGATCGGCACCGAGATCAAACAGGTCGTTCTGGATCCGCGTCAGCACGGCATCGTCGTTACCCGTGGTGTGAAGACGCGCCAGACCGATGATCGCGTTGGCCTCATCGGCCGTGCCATAGGCCGAGACACGCAGATCATGTTTGGCAACGCGCTTGCCGTCGCCAAGCGAGGTTTCGCCCTTGTCGCCGCCACGCGTGTAGATCTTGTCGAGCTTGACCATCGTCTCAACCCCGATCCGACAGGAAAAACATCAGCGCAATCAGGACCAGCGCAGCCAACTGAAAGCCAACACGGAAGCGCATCAGCTTGTTGCCGTGTTTCTTGTTGAATTCACCGCCCTTGGCAAAGCTGCCTATGCCAACGAACAGCACCGCCAGCGTCAGAACGACGAAGATCATGGCAACGATAGGCATCCAGCTCATGGCAGGCCTTCTCCGGCCGGATATCCGGCGCGACAAACGTGGATCGAGAAACCAGCAACGCCAGCGTCCTACGCCAGAGCAGCTGCCAACTCAACGGTTGGATAAATCCGAGTGCTGGGCAACCAGCGCCTCGAGCATCACCCGGTAATGCTCAAATCCCGGAACCACCGCGTCGGGGCTCTTTCCCTCTTCATCCCAACGGCGCAGGCGCACGGCATCTTCACAATGGGGGTTGGCGGCAAAGGCCTCGGCCTGCTCGGCCGACATGATGCCGCCCTGGAGCGACATCGTGTGGATCGAGGCATCGGACAATCGGTCGTAATAACTGGGCTCGACCGCACAGAGATACCGCTTGGCATCAACATGAAGCCGGATCGGTTCGGTTGCCGCCGGCGGGAAAAACGGCTCCAGCACCCGCGGCGCGGCGCGGTCGTGGCGTTTGTCGGCAACCGATTCGTTGTCGTTACCCGGGTCGGAATCGACGTAGTAGCCGACATCATGCAGCAGGATCGCCGCGACCAGCGCGTCATCGGCGCCATCACGCCGGGCACAGGCCGCACCCTGCAACATGTGTTCCCCGATCGCGACGGGCTCTCCCAGATAACTCGCGTCCTTGATCGCCTCGAACAGGGCGGCGAGCTTGTCGACCACGTTGTCGCGGGTCAGCCCATCCAGCAGTGCCTTTTTCATATCAGTTCTCTCTCCAGCACACGCAGCGTGCTCAACAGTGAATCCTTGTCGGCATAACAGCCCTGAAGGTGGCGGCGGCCGGAGCCACCGACGGTCTTGCGGCCGTGCAGGACGCGCTGGTTGTCGACGATAAAAAGATCGCCGGGGCCGGCCTTGAAGGTCACTTCCAGTTCGGGACGCTGCAGGATCTCCGCGAAACGCCGATAGGCGCGATAGAAGTCCGGCATGACCTCGGCGGGAAGATCGAAGGTGCTGATCGAACGGTTGTTGAAGCGAACCTCCGTCACCGCGCCACGATCATCCAGCGTGATCAAACGCGCGCGCGCTTCCAGGGCCGTGCCGGCGCTGTTGAACTGGAACGGCACGGCATGGCGGGTCAGCAGCGCAAAATCGGCGGGGTATTGATCAAGCAACAAGCTGGCGGCCTTATAGCCATCGACCACGACCGAATTGCCGCCATCGTTCTCGCTCACCAGGCAATGGAGAAGCTGCAGTCCGGGAACGGGATCGCGATAGGGGTTGTCGGTATGACACGAGAGCCCCAGGCCGGTGTTGGCCAGATTGATCGGCTTGGGATCGCTGCGCACTTCAAAAAAGCGGCCATAGTTGGTCTCGCGCACGAAACCGAACTGCTCGGCGACCTCGATCAGGGTGCCGGGTTCTGTCGGAACCCCGGTGACGAGCGTAAAACCGAGGTCACGCAAGTCGGCCAGCCAGCGACACTTCGCCGCCGAATCCGTGCAGACTGTCTCATAGCCGTGCGCGGGCATCGCCCTGGCAAGCTCTGCGCCCCACAAACGCCGGTGGGCATGAAGATCGACCGGTGCTGCCCGCTCGCGAAGCCATTCAAGTCCGAAATTGGCCTCATGGCCGTCGGGTGCGAATCGGATGTGGAGCGCCCCGTTGACGTTTTGCACATCGGCCAGCGCCACCCTGGGTGCCAGATCGGTGATATCGAAAAGCTTCTGTCCGTTGGGATGGCGCGCCTGGGGACTGGGCGAATTGTCGCGCAGCCAGACGGCAAAGACACGGTCCAGCCGGCCATCGGACCACTGAAGGTCCAGGTGATCGCCGTTGTTGTGAAACTGCGCAAGATCGACCATGGCATCTCTCCGGCCAAAGCGGTGGGCATCTTGGTCCCGCGCGCTCCGTGCCGCAATCGCGAACTCTTCGCATCAAGTGCAAATCAGCTATGATGCCTATGCAAAAGACAGGGGCAGGCTTCGTTCATGGCGATCGGCACAGACTACAAGGACACCTTACTGAACTATTTCGAGGAGGAGGTCGCAGGCGAATCCTACTTCGCCGGGTTGGCGGAACATTTCGACGAGCCTGGTGCCGCCGAAAATCTGGTCCTGCTTGCACGCGTCGAACGCTGTGCCGCCGAAGCCACCCGCCCCCTGCTCGCACGCAACGGTCTGACGCCCCGCACCGATGAAGAACTGGCAATCGCGGGGCGAGGACACGTGGCGCGCCACGAGAAAAAAACCTGGCCTGAATATGTCGCCTACATGCTCAAGCAGTTTCCGCTCTACATGCCGATGTTCGAAAATCTCGAGTCGATGGCACCAGCCGAAGACCTGCCCGCCCTGAAGATTCTCACAGAACACGAAGCCGCCGCGATCCGTTTCGCCGAGCGTGAGAAGGTCGGCGATCCCGATGCCAGCGATGAACTCCACGCCTACATCAAGGCCTGTGAAGGTCAGTTCCCGGTTTTAGTCGCCGCCGAATGATCCGAGGATCGCTCCGGCCTGGCTGATCATGTCGTCGATGATGGCCGCGACCAGTTTTTCGTCGTTCACCAAACCAATGCCCTGGCCTGCATACATGCACATCGACGTTACATCACCGGTCATGCTCTCCAGCGGGTCTTCCATGGAATAACGTGGGATCGGTTCGCCCCCGGCATGATGAGCAACGGCCTCGCCCTCCCCCGGACGCTCCCCTGACGGCGGACTGCCCGCCGCAAGCCATGTCTCGACCGTGTCGTTGACCAGCGCGCGATGCGGCGCATCGGGCCAGCCGATATCGAACAGCGAAGAATGCAGGGTGTCGGTCTCTCTGGCCGCCTGCATGCGTGCACGATGTTCCGGGTGCATCCGGTTTTCCCGCGACATAACAAAACGCGTGCCGACCCATGCGGCACCTGCGCCCAGCGCCAATACGGCCGCCAGGCCCCTGCCGTCCGCGATCCCGCCTGCGGCAATGACGTGCGCATCGGGCACGGCATCGACCACCGCGGGCACCAGCGCCAGGGTCGAGACTTCACCCCAGACATGACCGCCGGCCTCGACGCCCTGGGCCACAACGACATCAACACCGGCATCGACCGCCCGGCGGGCCTCTTGCGCCGACCCGACGGTGTGGAACAGCAAGGCGCCCGCCGCATGGACCCGTTCCACGAATGGGGCCGGATCGCCCCAGAAGGTCGAGATCACCGGCACACCTGCTTCCAGCGCATAATCGAGATCGGCGTGTTCATTTTCGCCCATCAGCGAAACGACATAGTTGGTTCCGAACGGTCGGTCGGTCAGGCTTTTGATTGCCGCGATTCTCCTACGCGTTTGGCTCGCGCCGAGCCAGGTGGCCTGCAGAATACCAAGTCCCCCGGCATTCGAGACGCCGGCAATCACCTCCGGGACGACCGACACCGGGGCCTGCACGATGGGTTTAGCAATGCCGAGAAGATCGCAAGTAGGCGTGGAAAGATCAGGCATTGGAATCCTCCGCAAGAATCAATTGCGGGGTTCTAACAGAGCCGCCTTCAGTTCGCATCCGACAGCAGCCTGCGGGCGATGACCTGGGCCTGAATTTCGGCAGCACCCTCAAAGATGTTGAGGATACGGGCGTCACACAGGACGCGGCTGATCTCGTATTCCTGGGCGTAGCCGTTGCCACCGTGGATCTGGAGCGCGTTGTCGGCATTCGACCATGCGATCCGTGCTCCGAGCAGCTTGGCCATGCCTGCTTCCAGGTCACAGCGCCGACCGGCATCCTTCTCGCGAGCCGAGAACCAGACGAGCTGGCGCGCAACCATGGTTTCGACAGCCATCCAGGCGAGTTTGTTGGCGACGCGCGGGAATTCCACGATGGCGCGACCGAACTGCTGGCGTTCGGTGGCATAGGTAAGGCCCAGTTCCATCGCAGCCTGGGCAACACCCAGGGCACGTGCGCCGGTCTGGATGCGGGCCGACTCGAAGGTCGCCATCAACTGCTTGAAGCCGTTGCCTTCCTCGCCGCCCAGCAGGTTGCGCGCTTCAACCTCAAAGCCGTCGAAGCCGATCTCGTATTCCTTCATGCCGCGATAACCCAGCACCTCGATCTCACCACCCGACATGCCCTGGGCAGGGAACGGGTTGGCGTCATCACCGCGCGGCTTTTCGGCCAGGAACATGGAAAGCCCGCGGTAACCCTTTTCGTCGGGGTTGGTGCGGACCAGCAGGGTCATGACGTCGGCGCGCGCG
>JABIUG010000214.1 GCA_018700655.1 Rhodospirillaceae bacterium
GACGTAAACCAGCTCAGTTTCCAGAGCAGCCGCTTTACGATCGCAGTCGGCGCGACCCAGGAAAGTGGCGAAACCGCAAATTTCTCGACACCCGGCGCGGCCGCGCTGCTATCGGCCCCCGGTGTCGACATCGCCACCACCGACCGGGTGGGTAGTCCCGGCTGGAACAGCGGCCCCGGTGGAGATGAAGACTACGCCATCCTTGACGGCACCTCGTTTGCTTCGCCGATTGTCGCGGGGATCACGGCGCTTATGCTGGAAGCCAATGGCGATCTGGGTGTTCGCGACATCCAGGAGATCTTTGCGCTCTCGTCCCGCACGATCGACCCGCAGGAAAACCAGTGGCAGACCAACGGTGCCAACTGCTGGAACGGCGGCGGCCTGACCTGGTCCAACAATTACGGTTCCGGCCTGGTCGATGCCCATGCCGCCGTGCGCCTGGCCGAAACCTGGTTTCAGGACGAACTGTTCGGTACGGGCAGCGCGATTGCAGCGACCTTCAACAACGAAACGGTTGCCGTCCACGCCGATTCACCGGGCAGCACGATCCCTGACAACCAATCGTCTGGCCTGACCGAAACCGCAGTTATCACAGACGACTTCGAGGTTGATCAGGTTTCGGTCTACATCAACATCGAGCACGGATCCTATCGCGACCTTTCGATCGAGCTAACGTCGCCTTCGGGCACCACCGCGACACTGTTCGACCGTCCCTTCGGTTTTGGAGACGATATCGAGTTTGTCTTCGGCAGCACGATCTTCTGGGGCGAGATGTCGGTCAGCACATGGTCGCTCAAGGTCGAGGATCATGACAGTGGCGATGTAGGTACGCTCCTCGACTGGACGCTTTCGATCTATGGCGACAACCACGGCGCTGACGACACGTTCATCTATACCAATGAGTTCGGTGACGCCTTCAAGGATGACGACAGCGCGCGGCGCACGCTGAGTGATGACGGCGGCACGGATACCATCAACGTCTCGGCAATCGATCTGGAAGGCCAGGAAAACAGCATCATCAACCTGCTGTCGGGCGAAAACAGTGCGATTGCCGGCCGCACGCTTACCATCGGGACCAACACAACGATTGAAAATGTCATTGCCGGTGAGGGCAACGACATCATCACCGGCAACAGCAGCGACAACAATCTGTTTGGCGGGCGGGGGACGGACTGGTTCGAAGGTGGTGCCGGCAACGACCTGATTTTCGGCGGGCGCGGCATCGACACGGCCTTTTACGGCAACGCCGGCGGCGGAGTGACCGTTGACCTCGGCATAACCGATTTCCAGAGCATCGGTGGCGGCCAGGGTTTCGACGCATTACGCGACATCGAATATCTGATCGGCAGCGATCACAACGATACCCTCAAGGGTTCGGCTTCTGACAACGTGCTGAAAGGTGGTGCGGGCGACGACTTCCTCAGGGGCCGTGAAGGCATCGATACGGCGCGTTACGACGATGCGCTCGCGGGTGTTTCGATTGATCTGGCAAACAAGAAATATCAGGTCGTCAGCAGCGACCAGGGAAGCGACAGATTCTCCGACATCGAGAACCTGCTTGGCAGCATCTTTGACGATAGCTTGCGCGGCAGTGATGACGGCAACGTCCTTGATGGCGGGCTGGGCAATGACCTGATCGAAGGGCGTGGCGGCCACGACCTGCTTGATGGCGGATCAGGCGACGACACCCTGTTGGGCGGTCAAGGCCGTGACACCTATGATGGCGGTTCGGGCATCGACACCGCGGTGTTCGAAGACGCGACCCGTGGGGTTCTTGTCGATCTGGAGATTTCCGGCATCCAAGCCATCCGGGGCGGATTGGGAAGTGGCGCTTTCATCGATATCGAGCAGCTGGTCGTCTCATCTTTTGACGACATCCTGACCGGCTCAGCCGGCGACAACCATCTGGACGGCGGAGACGGCAACGACACCCTGAACGGCGGTGGCGGCGATGACACCCTGGTCGGTGGCGAAGGTGATGCCTTGCTGGAGGGCGGAGAAGGCGACGATCTGCTTGTGGGTGGTGCCGGTCGGGACAAGTTGTTTGGTGGCAGCGACACCGACACGGCCGACTACAGTGCGGCCACCAGCGGGCTGCTGATCGACCTGAATGACACAGGCCCGCAAGCCGTCGGCGGCAACCTGGGCAATGACAGGCTGCGCGACGTCGAGCACCTGATCGGTGGCAACCACAACGACATCCTGAAGGGCACAAACGGCGACGACACGCTGCAGGGCGGGGCAGGCGACGACATCCTCAACGGGCGTGACGGCAACGACACCGCAAGCTTCGATGATGCGGTCGGCGCCCTTGTTGTCGATCTACAGAACACGGGTTTTCAGAATGTCGGTGGCGGGCTCGGAGCCGACAGGATCAGAAACATCGAGAGGCTGATCGGCGGCGGCCAGAACGACACACTCAAGGGCACGACCGGCGACGACACGATCGAAGGCGGCAACGGCGATGATTTTCTGCATGGACGAAGCGGCAACGACGAACTCCACGGCGGCGGTGGTGATGACAGCATTCTTGGTCTTTCAGGCGCCGATGAACTTCATGGCGAGGCTGGTGATGGCACGCTCGATGGCGGCGAAAACGACGACATCCTGAACGGCGGTGCTGGCAATGATTTCCTGGACGGCGACACAGGCAACGACACGCTGCACGGCGGCGACGGCAACGACACGCTTGATGGGGACATCGGCCGCGACGAACTCCACGGTGGCGACGATGACGACAGCATTCTCGGCGGCTCGGGCGCCGATGAACTCCACGGCGGCACCGGTGACGACACACTCGATGGCGGTACGGGCACGGATGTTCTCTCGGGTGATGCCGGCAACGATATCCTCGATCCTGGCGATGGCACCGATACGCTCGATTACAGCGGGTCCGCCAATGCCGTAGCTGTGAATCTGAATGCCGGCACGGCGAC
>JABIUG010000215.1 GCA_018700655.1 Rhodospirillaceae bacterium
CTCGCCAAATGCTATTTGGCTGATACACCGCGAAGTCCTTAGCATCCCGCGACCACAGGGATACGGAAGACCGGCATGACCAAGCAACGCATGAATGCAGAAACCAGGGCGATTGTTGCCAAGCTCGGCACCTTTGCACGTCGTTCGCTGCCCAATGCACATACCATGCCCAAGGAGGTCTATACCTCCCAGGCGTTTCACGACCTTGAGCGTGAACGGGTCTTCGGGCGGGAATGGCTCTGTGCCGGCCGGGCAGAAAGCCTGCCCAAGGCAGGCGACTATCTCACCTATCGGATCGGTCATCAGCCGATCATCGTAATTCGTCAGAAGGATGGCAGCCTCAAGGCGTTTTCCAATGTCTGCCGCCACAGGATGATGAAGCTGCTGGAAGGCGAGGGCTCATGCCGGCGGATCGTCTGCCCCTATCACGCCTGGACCTACGATATCGATGGCACGCTGGTCGCAGCCAAACACATGGAGCGCACCAACAAGTTCACCATGGACGAAATACGCCTGCCTGAAGTGCGTTGTGAGATCTGGCATGGCTGGATCTATGTCACGCTCAACAGCCGCATTGCGTCCCCGGCAAAGAAACTCGCAAAGCTGGACAAGGTCATCGCCGACTATGGCGCTGGCGACTATGTCGAGGTCGACCGTCAGGATCACGTCTGGAAGACCAACTGGAAGCTGCTCACCGAGAACTTCATGGAGGGTTATCACCTGCCGGTAACCCATCGGAAAACAGTCGGTGCCTATTTTCCGGTCAATGACACCCAATTTAGCGAACGACCGGCCGACCCGTCGTTCACGTTCCAGTGGTTTACCAAGACAGAAGAAGCCCCTGTCGGCACCGCACACCCCAAGAACACCCGCCTGCAGGGCGACATGCGGCGCACATCGGTGTTGGGCAGTGTCTATCCATGCCACATGTTTGTGCTGGCGCCCGATCACCTTTGGTACCTGAGCCTGCAGCCGCTTTCGGCAGGAGAAGTGCAAATCCGCTATGGACTTGCCTTCGCTCCCGAGGTCATGGCTGAAGCCAAGAAGCTCAAGGCACGATTCAAGGAGGCCAAGGCGTTCCTTGATGCGACCAACGAAGAGGATCGTGGTGTGGTCGAGGGCCTTTACGAAGGCGTGCAGTCACCACTTGCCGAGCCCGGCCCGTTAAGCTGGCTCGAAAAAGAAAACCTCGACTTCACGCGTTATCTGCTGCGCCGGATGACCAAGTAAGTTCGACCCGGCGCAATCGCGCCTACCACTCGCCGGTGTTTTCCATTGAAGCCCATGGCTCCTGTGCGGGCAGGGATCCGTCTTTTTGTAACAGTTCTACCGAGATGCCGTCGGGCGAACGCACAAAGGCCATATGGCCGTCGCGCGGCGGGCGATTGATCGTCACACCGCTGTCCTTCAGCGACTGGCAAAGCGCATAGATGTCGTCGACCTCATAGGCCAGATGACCGAAATTACGCCCGCCGTTATAGGGCTCGGGGTCCCAGTTGTGGGTCAGTTCGATCTGCGATTCCGGATTTTCGGCCGCACCCAGAAAAATCAGTGAAAATCGACCCTCTTCACTGTCATAGCGGTCCTGCTCGATCAGCCCCAGTTTGTTGCAGTAGAAATCGAGCGAAGCATCGAGATCGGTCACGCGGACCATGGTGTGCAGAAATTTCATAGATAAGATTCTCCAGATTTTATCGGGCCGCGTTCAGGCGGCCAGGTATGCTGCGATTGATGCCGCGCCGACCGCAGCAACAAAAAACATCCAAAGCCTGTCAGGGCGGGCGTTTCGGTTGTCATTGGCCGCGGCACGCCGAAGCGTGAAGGCAGAAACCTTTCCGTTGAAAGGACCACGATAACGCGGACGTTCGGCCATGAGACGATCAGCCCCGCTGATCGACCGGCACGAAGTCACGCTCTGTTTCACCGGAATAGACCTGACGCGGACGTCCGATCTTCTGTGACGGATCGGTGTGCATCTCACTCCATTGCGCGATCCAGCCGATCGTTCGGGCCACGGCGAACACGGCTGTGAACAGCGTCCGGGGAATACCCATCGCGCTCAGGATGATGCCCGAATAGAAATCGACATTTGGATAGAGATTGCGCTCGACGAAATAGGGATCGTCCAACGCGATCTTCTCAAGCTCCATCGCAATCTTCAGTTGGGCTTCATCGCGAACCCCCAGCTCATCAAGTACCTGATGGCAGGTCTCGCGCATGATCTTGGCGCGCGGGTCATAGTTCTTGTAGACCCTGTGGCCGAAACCCATCAGCCGGAAGGGATCATCGCGATCCTTGGCACGTTCGATGAACTCGGGAATACGATTGGGCGTGCCGATCTCTTCAAGCATTTCCAACACCGCCTCATTGGCACCGCCATGTGCAGGGCCCCACAGGCAGGCAATGCCCGCAGCAATACAGGCAAACGGATTGGCGCCCGACGAACCCGCCAGCCGAACTGTCGAAGTCGAAGCATTCTGTTCATGATCGGCATGCAGGATCAGCATCAGGTCCATCGCACGCGCGACGACCGGGTTGACCTGGTAGGGCTCGCAGGGAACCGCAAACATCATGTGGAGCAGGTTCTCGGCGTAACCAAGATCATTGCGCGGATAAACGAACGGCTGGCCGATCGACCACTTGTAGGCCATCGCCGCAATCGTCGGCATTTTTGCAATCAGGCGATACGACGCGATCGCGCGTTGTTCGGGGTCATCGACATCGGAACTGTCGGAATAAAACGCAGAGAGGGCGCCGACCAGGCCAACCATCAGCGCCATGGGATGCGCATCACGACGGAAACCACGGAACAGGAAGTTCACCTGTTCATGGAGCATCGTGTGGTAGGTTACGCCTTTCGCGAATGCTTCCTTTTCGCCGCCGATGGGCAGGTTTCCATAGAGCAGCAAATGGCAGACTTCGAGAAAATCGGAGTGTTCGGCCAGTTGTTCGATCGGGATGCCGCGATAACGCAGTTCGCCCTTGTCACCGTCGATATAGGTGATCTTCGACTCGCAACTTGCGGTCGCCGTGTAGCCTGGGTCGTAGGTGAACAACCCGGTCTGCGCCTGGAGAGTCCGGACATCAATGACATCAGCGCCAACGGTCCCGGTCAGGACCGGCAATTCCGCCATCTCTGCTCCGGTCTCACTGTCGACAACCTTGACTGTTTTGACTTTCTTGGGTCCGCTTGGTGCGGGCACGGCTCGCGCTAGCGTCATCCGGCGCTCCTCCATATGTATTCTTGTTATCGGTGGGTAACCGGCTGCAATTGGCTCGGCCACTCCGATCCCCTTGTTCTTCTCAATCTAGCCGACAAACCCGAATTCACGCAAATCACATGCACGCCGCGAGATGTGACCCTGCGGCTCAGGAGAAGCGGGCAACGGCATCGTCCAGGCGTGCGAGGCTTTCATCGCGGCCAAAGACGTCGAGCACGTCGAAGATCGGCGGCGACACTGTTCCCCCTGTCAGAGCCGCGCGCAGCGGTTGCGCGACCTTGCCCAATCCCAGCTCACGTTCTTCGGCGAAGGCGCGCACGGCAGCCTCGAGTACATCGGCGCTCCAACCGTCAAGCGCGGCGAGGTGCGGTTGAAGATCCAGGAGAAGGGCTGATGTGTCCGGGTTCAAAATCTTGGAAGCCTTGGCGTCGAACTCCAGAGGCCGGGGCCTGAACAGGAATGTGGCATTCTGTGCCAGTTCCACCAGCGTTTTCGCACGCTCCTTCATGGATGGCATTGCCCTGGCGAGGACTGCGATATCATCGTCGCCGAGAGGGCGGCCGATAACTTCTTCGAGATGCACAGCTGTGAGACGGGCCAGCCGCTGATCATCGGCTTGCTTCATGTAATGCAGGTTCAGTGCAGTCAGCTTATCCATATCGAATCTTGCCGGCGACTTGCCGACGCCCGAGAGGTCAAACCAGGCCACGGCCTGCTCCAGCGGGATGATCTCGTCATCGCCGTGGCCCCAGCCAAGCCGCAGAAGGTAGTTCTGCATCGCCTCGGGCAGGAAACCCATATCGCGATAGGCTTCTGCTCCAACAGCACCTTGGCGCTTCGACATCTTGGCTCCGTCAGGACCATGGATCAGTGGAATGTGAGCGAAGGTCGGGGAGGGCCAGTCCATCGCCTCGAACAGTTGAATTTGGCGTGCCGCATTCGTCAGGTGGTCGTCGCCACGTATGACATGGCTCACGCCCATGTCGTGATCGTCGACCACGACAGCCAGCATGTAAGTTGGTGTGCCATCCGAGCGCAGCAGGATCATGTCGTCGAGTTGTGCGTTGGCGATCGTGACATCACCCTGAACCAGATCGCGAATGACGGTTTCACCCTCCTGGGGGGATTTCAGTCGAATCGCAGGCGAAGCTCCGGCAGGTGCATCAGCCGGGTCACGGTCACGCCAGGTCCCGTCGTACCGGACCGGCCGTCCTTCGGCACGGGCCTTCTCACGCATCGCCGTCAGTTCATCGGGTGTGCAGTAACAGGGATAAGCCTTGCCCGCGGCAATCAGCGCCTGTGCCACCTCGGCATGGCGCTCGGCGCGGGCAAACTGGAACAGCGGTTCACCATCCCAGTCGAGGCCCAGCCAGCGCAGACTGTCGAAAATTGCCTCGATCGCCGCATCGGTCGAGCGTTTTCGATCGGTGTCCTCGATCCGCAGCAGAAACGTCCCACCGGTATGGCGTGCATAGAGCCAATTGTACAATGCCGTCCTTGCTCCCCCGATATGGAGGAACCCGGTGGGCGAGGGAGCAAAACGAGTCACAACAGTCATGGTTGTTTCCGGTGTTGGTGCCGAATTCAGACAACGGGCAGTTGGTAAGCCCGCCTGGCGGTTCTGAGGCCCAGGTGAAGGACACAGGAACACAGAGGCAGCGCGGCAGCAGGCGTCGAGTGAATCCATCCCGATACAGCGCTCTGTAGCAGATCATGCACCATGGAAAAACCGGCGCGGCACCTTTCGCAGATGAGGCCTGCGTTTGCGACACGCATGAGATTAGAATGAACCAAGGATTTTCGCGCTTTAGGAAATTCAGTGGCCACCGACCTGAGGGATGAACGCGAGCGTTGGATCCTTTGGGCACCTGTCGGGCTGTTGTCCGGCATCGCATTCTATTTCTGGCTCGATAACGAGCCCTGGCCCTTTACGGGCCTTGTTCTGTTGCTGGTGTTTGCGTTGCCCGCATTGTTGCCGCACCGGCACAATGCCTCACGAGCGATTTGGGTCGCAGGGGCGCTGGTCTTTGCCGGCTTCGCTCTGGCCCAGTGGGAAACCCAGAGAGACCTGGCGCCCATCCTGCAATCGGAGATCGGTCCACGCATGGTGTCGGGAACCATTGTATTGGTCGAGCCACGCGACAAGGGGCTGAGGATTGTCCTGCGCGATCCTGTGATTCCGCGCCTGGAAGCCGGGGACACGCCCCGGCGGATCCGGATTACCGTGCGGACCCACGGCGGCATCGTTCCTATCCCCGGACAGCATGTCGAGACCCTGGCGATGCTTCGCGCCCCACCGCCTCCGGCCTATCCAGGCGGGTACGACTTTGCCCGTGACGCCTTTTTCAAGGAAATCGGCGGTTTCGGATATGCCGTCGGCCCTCTGCGCGCGGCCGAACCGGGACCCGAAGAGGTGGCCGCCGCCAGTTGGTGGCAGGAAGGTGCCGCATGGATACAGGCGCTCAGGTTGCGCACGACCGATCGTATCCTCGAAACCTTGCCGGAGCCGCGGAATGGCGTCGCTGCGGCTCTGCTCACGGGCCATCGCGGAGCGGTTGCTGATGCCGTACTGGAGACGATCCGAAAATCGGGGCTGGCCCATCTTCTGGCTATATCGGGCCTCCATCTGGGTCTCGTGGCGGCAATCGTCTTCTTTGTGACGCGCGCGACCCTGGCCGCGATCGAACCCCTGGCCCTGCGCGCACCGATCAAGGGCTGGGCCGCAGGTGCAGCTCTGGTCGCAGCCTTCCTCTACCTGCTGATCAGTGGCGGGACCGTACCGACACAGCGCGCATTCCTGATGACGGCTATCGTGCTGTTTGGCGTGGCTCTGGGCCGGCAGGCAATCTCCCTTCGGCTGGTCGCTCTGGCTGCAATCACCGTCATGGTGATCTCGCCGCATGTCGTGACGGGAGCGAGCTTTCAGCTCTCCTTTGCAGCCGTGATCGCCCTGGTCGCGGTCTACGAGGCACTGCGGGACAACTGGCCGCGTTGGCGTGTTTCGCAGGGTCCGTTCTCAAGGCTGTTGCTCTACTTCGGTGGCGTCGCTGTCACGACGATCATCGCCAACCTTGCGACCATGACGCTCGTCTTGGTGCAGTTCGGCCGCATGGCAACCTAAAGCGTACCGGCCAATCTGATCGCCGTCCCGATCACGGCCTTCTGGGTGATGCCTGGGGCCTGCTGGCGCTTATCCTGATGCCGTTGGGACTGGAACAGGTCGCCCTGGTCCCGATGGGCTGGGGTATCGGCATCATCCTGGGTGTTGCAGAACAGGCTTCATCCATGCCCGGAAGCCAGATCCATGCGACCGCAGCGCCTGCCTGGTTTGCCTTTGTCTTTGCCGGCGGCCTGTGCTGGCTTTGTATCTGGCGCTCGAAATGGCGTCTGTTGGGCCTGGCACCGGTCGTTGCGATCCTGGTCCTGCTCGCTTTGCAGAAATCACCGGATCTGCTGGTCACCGGCGACGCCGAACTGACGGCAGTCCGCCTCGACAACGATCATGTCGGCTTTTCGACGCTGCGCCGCGGCAAGTTCACGCGTGATACCTGGCTGGCCATGATGAGTGAGCCCGAAGCGGTGGCCTGGCCTCAATCGGGCAAAGGAGATCCGGCTGCCGGCTTGCGTTGTGACAGCCTGGGTTGTCTTTATCGCCCGCCGGACGCAGGCGAGGCGTCCATCGCCATCGAGTTTGGCGTTGCTGCCCTGGCCGATGATTGCGGCAAGGTCGATTTCATCGTCAGTCTCGTACCGGTCCGCCGCGACTGTTCCACTACATGGGGTGTAGTCGACCGGTTCGATCTGTGGCGCTACGGCACGCATGCCATCACGTTCACGCCCGAGGGACCGGCGATTGAAACCGTCGCACAGGAACGCGGC
>JABIUG010000216.1 GCA_018700655.1 Rhodospirillaceae bacterium
GCTCAGCCTTCGAGCACGGCCGCTGATTTCAGGCTGCGGGTCAGGCTTTCGGCCAGGCTCTCGACCGCGGCGGAGCGCGGCCCCCTGCCCCGCTTGAGGCCGACGTCGACCGAACCGATATCGGGGAATCCGTCCGCTTCGCCCAGAACGCGCATGCCCGGGACGACGGAGCTCTCGCCGACATGGGAAACCGCCAGCCCGGCCAGGACAAAGGTCGCCAAACCCAGATAGCTGCGGCTGATATAGGCGATGCGGTAGTCCACGCCCTGATGATCAAGCACGGCCAGGGCATTGCGCCGCATCTGGCAGTAAGGTTCGGTGGTCGCCAGCGGCAACGGGCTCTGTTCGTGCGCCCCATGGTTGGCCCCAGTGACCCAGACCATCGGCTCGCGGTGGATCAGTTCGCCATGATCCTCGACCGCCGCACAGCTCAGCAAGGCGAGATCAAGCTCCCCTTCGGCCAGATAAGTGTCGAGGCTGAGGCTTGGATCGGTTCGCACCTCCAATTCGACCTGGGGGTGTTTGTTGCTGAACTCAGCCAGGACCGAGGGCAGGAATCGCGCGACGTAATCATCAGGAATGCCGAGCCGGACCTGACCTGTGAGCTCTGGCTCGGTCAGGCGCGACAGGGCGGCATCGTTGAGGTCGATCATGCGCTGGGCGAAACCGACCAGGGTCTCGCCGTCCGGGGTCAGGCGAACCTTGCGCTTGTCGCGCAGCAACAGGGGTTTCCCCAGCGTCTCTTCCAGGCGTTTCATCTGCATCGACACGGCAGATTGGGTCCGCCCGACACGTTCAGCCGCGCGGGTGAAGTTCCCGGTGTCGACGATCGCCAGGAAACTTCTGAGTAGGTCTGTATCGAGATTCATAAACATCATCGTTTTTGATAGTTACTATCTATTCTATTCGTTAGATAAATCAACCGACCACGCCCAAGTTTGATCAACACCAAACGTGGAGCACATCATGGACCAGTCACAAACCTACTCAGCCAACGCTCATGTCCGCGAAGCCGTACTGCATCCCCGGCGTTTCTGGGCAAGGCTCCTGCGCTGGCAGGAACTGGCCAGGCAGCGTGCGCAACTGGCGGAACTCGACGATCACCTGTTGCGCGATATGGGCATCACCCGTGCCGATGCCCGGTTAGAGGCGACGCGTCCCTTCTGGGACGAATCCGCCACCTGATCAGGCAGCGGCGTCGGCTTCGGCTTGTTCGCGCAAGAGCTCGCTCTTGCGTTTTTTCACCGTGTCGGACTTGAGCTGACCACAGGCGGCCAGGATGTCGCGCCCGCGCGGACGGCGCACCGGCGCCGACAGCCCGCCGGCGTTCACGATGCGGGCAAAGGCATGGATCCGGTTGTTGGATGAACATTCGTAAGCGACACCGGGCCAGGCGTTGAACGGGATCAGGTTGACCTTGGCGGGGATACCCTTGAGCAGCGCAACCAGTGCGCGGGCATCGGCATCGCTGTCGTTCACACCCTTGAGCATGACGTATTCGAAGGTGATGCGTCGCGCATTGCTGGCGCCGGGGTAGGCACGGCAGGCCGCCAGCAACTGCTCGATCGGGTATTTTCTGTTGAGTGGCACGAGCTGGTCGCGGATCTCGTCGGTCACGGCATGGAGCGAAACCGCCAGGTCGACATTCAGTTCCTCGCCGCAGCGTGCCATCATCGGCACGACGCCCGAGGTCGAAAGCGTGATGCGCCGGCGCGAGAGCGCGATGCCCTCCTCGTCTATGACGATCTTCAGGGCTTTCTTCACATTCTCGAAATTATAGAGCGGCTCGCCCATGCCCATCATGACGATGTTGGAAAGCAGGCGTCCGCCATCGGTCGGTGTCGGCCATTCGCCCAGGACATCACGCGCCAGCATGAACTGGCCGACGATCTCACCGGGCTCAAGGTTGCGCACCAGGCGCTGGGTCCCGGTGTGGCAAAAGGTGCAGGTCAGCGTGCAGCCGACCTGGGAGGAGATACAAAGCGCGCCGCGGTCTTCTTCGGGAATGTGCACGCTTTCGATCAGGTGCCCGCCGTGCGTCCGCAGCAGCCACTTCTGGGTGCGGTCCTCGCTGACCTGATGGCGTGCGACTTCAAGCCGCTCGACCACGAATTGTTCGGCCAGCTTCTCGCGTGACACCTTAGAAAGCGTCGTCATCTCGGCAAAATCGGTGGCGCCGCGATGGTAGATCCAGTGCCATACCTGTTTCGCGCGAAACGGCTTTTCGCCGAGCACAGCAAGCTCAGCGCCGAGCTCTTCGCGCGAAAGCCCGATCAGATTCTTGCGGGTCTGTGATGTGTTCGAATCCGTATCCATGGCGCGGGATATAATGCGCCTTGCCCCATAAACCAAATTCGCCGTGACGATTTACCGCGTCGCGCGCCGAAAGATCAGTTCGCGCAGGCCTGGCTGATCGCCTCATAGGCGGCGGTGAAACCGAGCAGCGAGAAATCATCGACCGTGTCGGTGCCGCGCCAGGAACGTCCTTTGACGGTCATATCGACCCCGGCCTTCATGGCCGCGACAAGATCACGGTCATCGGCATCGGTGAAGGTCCAGGCGGTATCGCCGGCGCTGAACAGGCTGAAATTCTTGTTGCCGATCGAGATCACAATGGGCGCGCCCTCTTCGTAATTGTAGCCGGCGATGACAGATACAACGTCATGGCTGCCACCGGGCGACCGGTGCGTCACCAGTGCCCAGACATCGCCGCGCTGGTCATAGTCACCTGTGGAGTCCGTAGGCTCGGTCCCCATGTAACAGACCCTCGTCGCGCCATCGGCATAAGCAAAGGCCGACCAGTCACGGTAGGTGCCCAGTGTCTGGGGTTCCTGCGCACTGGCGGGCCAGGTCACAACGACCAGCACGAGGCACAGAATGAAGAAGGAAGTCGATCGAACAACGGTGATCATGTCGCAAGCCCTGGATTCGTCGTGGCGGTCGGTGTTGATGGGTGTGTCGGTGTGAGCCATGCGGACATTAACCAAATGAGCGGGGCGAAAACAGGGCAAAGCCTGTATCTCCTGTCACGGCTCATATCCGCGAAACCTATGTGATGCTGGTCACCTTGCGGTTTCGCACGAATCGGCCGCCATGGACATGACGTTTCAGGTCTTCGGCGCCACCATGGGGCGTTACCGGTCTGGAGAATTTTCCGACCATGCGCATCCGGTCATACATCACAATCGCGCCTGCGACCGCGACGTTGACGCAAAAAGCGGTCGGGATCTTCACGACATGGTCACAGCATTCCAAGATCGCCGGCGAAAGGCTGCCCTTTTCGGGACCCAGGACATAGGCCGCACAATTGGGGTGATGAAAGGCCGGGAGGTCGACCGCATCGTCGGTCAGTTCGATCCCAACCAGTTCACAGTTTCCAGGCACACGGAAATCATCGAGGTTCTCGAAATGGAAAAACGGCACGCTTTTGTCGGCATCCGACGTGTCGGTGTTGAACTGGACCCGTGGGTCCGGCGCGATCGTGAACGCAAAGCTGGCGCCAAAGGCATGGGCCGAACGAAACAGGCTCCCAAGATTGCCGGTCTTGGAAACACCTTCGATGCCGATGCCGAAATATCCTCGCATGAGCGTGAACCTGCCAAGACCGGCGCGCCCTGACAAGCGCCGCCATTGACCCCTGCCCCGCCATGGCCTACCCGATCGGCCCTGAACGGAGAAACAGCCATGACGAGCGACGCCCTTCCCCTCCTGATCGAAGTGATTCGCGGCAACACGGTCGAAAGCCGCC
>JABIUG010000217.1 GCA_018700655.1 Rhodospirillaceae bacterium
CCTGCGGCTCATCATGACCGATACAGAACGCAAGCTCTGGAACGCCCTGCGTAACCGGCAACTCCATCATGCAAAGTTCCGCCGCCAGGTTCCGATCGGCCCTTACGTCGCCGACTTCCTCTCCAGGGAGCACAACCTCGTCATCGAAGTCGATGGCAGCCAGCACGGCGGACCCAGAGACGCCTTGCGCGACAAAAGACTCGCCGAACTGGGTTTTCGCACCCCGCGTTTCTGGAACATCGACGTTCTGACCAACCTGGAGGGCGTTCTGGAAGCCATTTTCCACGCGCTCGAAGAAACAAAAACCCCCTCACCCCGGCCCTCTCCCCATGGAGGAGAGGGAGAAGAAAAGCACTGCCCGAAAAACTTCTCCCTCTCCCGGGAGAGGGCCGATTGTGGAGGACTGCCATGACTACCTATGCCGAATTGCAGGTGACGACGAATTTCAGTTTTTTGCGGGGTGGATCGCATCCCGAGGAACTGGTCGAACAGGCCGGGGCCCTGGGCATGGCGGCAATCG
This sequence comes from Rhodospirillaceae bacterium, assembly GCA_018700655.1. GTDB lineage: Bacteria > Pseudomonadota > Alphaproteobacteria > SP197 > SP197 > SP197. Next base: position 521 of record JABIUG010000217.1, read on the forward strand.
GCATCGCCGACCGCAACACCCTTGCCGGTGTCGTCCGCGCCCATGTCGCGGCCAAGGCGGCGAGAGTCCGCCTGCTGGTCGGCGCGCGCCTCGATCTGCAGGATGGCCCCAGCCTGCTGTGTTACCCGCGCGACCGGGCCGCCTATGGCCGTCTCTGCCGCCTGCTCACGCTGGGCCAGAGACGCACGGAAAAAGGCCGGTGCCTGCTTTACATGACCGATGTCATCGAACATGCCCAAGGCCAGATCCTGATCGCACTGGCCCCGACATGCCTGCCCGACGACGGTTTCGCGGCCAAGCTCCGCAGCCTGAAGGAGGCACTGGAAGAAACGGTATCCTCCCCCCACCCTCTCTATCTCGCCTGCCACCGTCTCTACCGGGGTGACGACAGGGCACGGCTTGTGGAGCTGGCAGCACTCTCACACGAGACTAGCGTACCGCTCGTGGCAACCAACAATGTGCACTACCACGTCGCCGAACGCCGGCCGCTGCAGGACGTGCTGACCGCGATCCGCGAGCACACCACGGTACAGAAGGCGGGCTACCTGCTGAACGCCCATGCCGAACGCCACCTGAAAGACCCTGCCGAGATGGCGCGGCTGTTCGCCGATCACACCGATGCCCTGGCACGCACGGTCGAGATCACCGAGGCCGTCACCTTCAGCCTCGATGAACTGCGCTACGAATACCCCGACGAACCCGTGCCCGAAGGCAAAACCGCGCAGGACCATCTGACCGATCTGGCCTGGAAGGGAGCCGCCTGGCGCTTCCCCAAAGGCATTCCAGACAAGATCAAGGCTGCCGTGAGCCACGAGCTGGCGCTGATCGATAGCCTCGATTACGCGCGTTACTTCCTCACCGTCCACGACATCGTGCGTTTTGCCAGAAGCCGCAGCATCCTGTGCCAGGGACGCGGGTCGGCGGCCAATTCGGCGGTCTGCTACTGCCTCGACATCACCGCCGTCGACCCGACCGAGATCGACCTGCTGTTCGAACGGTTTGTTTCGGCTGAGCGCAAGGAACCGCCCGATATCGATGTCGACTTCGAACACGAACGCCGTGAAGAAGTCATCCAGTACATCTATCGACGTTATGGCCGTGATCGTGCTGGCCTGGCCGCCACCGTGATCAGCTACCGCGCGCGTAGCGCCGTGCGCGAGGTCGGCAAGGCAATGGGGCTCTCCGAAGATACCGTCGCCGCACTGGCCGGCACGGTCTGGGATATGCACGGCGAAACCGAATTTCCCGAAGAACGTGTGAAGGAAGCCGGCCTTGATCCTGCCGATTCCCTGCTGCGCCGCACGGTCGAGCTGGCCGCCGATCTGATCGGCTTTCCCCGCCACCTCTCCCAGCATGTCGGCGGTTTTGTCCTGACCCGCGGCCCGCTCTCGGAAATGGTCCCGATCGGCAACGCGGCGATGGAAGACCGCACCGTGATCGAATGGGACAAGGACGATCTCCAGGCCCTCGGCCTGCTCAAGGTCGATGTCCTGGGGCTGGGCATGCTGACCTGCATCCGCAAGGGCTTTGACCTGCTCGAGCGTCACAAGAACATCCACCTCACGCTCGCCACCGTGCCGCGCGAGGACCCGGTGGTTTACGACATGCTGTGCCGCGCCGATTCCCTAGGCGTCTTCCAGGTCGAGAGCCGGGCGCAGATGAACATGCTGCCCCGCCTCAAACCGCGCCGCTTCTATGACCTTGTGATCGAGGTTGCGATCGTGCGGCCGGGCCCGATCCAGGGCGACATGGTGCATCCCTATCTGCGCCGGCGCGACGGCATCGAAGAAGTCATCTATCCCGCGCCTTCGGCCGAACACGGTCCGCCGGACGAATTGAGCAAGGTGCTGGAGAAAACCCTGGGTGTGCCGCTTTTCCAGGAGCAGGCAATGAAGATCGCGATCGAGGCGGCGAAGTTCACGCCCGACGAGGCCAATGCCCTGCGCCATTCCATGGCGACCTTCCGCAAGCGCGGCACGCTCCACACCCTGAAAGACAAGATGGTCGGGCGCATGGTCGCACGCGGTTACGATGGCGAACTGTCCGAGCGTTGTTTCAGCCAGATCGAAGGCTTCGGCGAATATGGTTTTCCCGAATCCCATGCCGCCAGCTTCGCCCTGCTGGTTTACGTCTCGTCATGGCTGAAGCGCCATCACCCGGAAGTCTTTGCCTGCGCCCTGCTCAACGCCCAGCCCATGGGATTTTATGCTCCGGCCCAGATCGTGCGCGACGCCCGCGAGCATGGCGTCGAGGCCCGTGCCGTCGATGCCAACCACAGCCATTGGGACAACACACTGGAAGGCACCTTCGATGGCCGCTTTGCGCTGCGTTTGGGCATGCGCCAGGTCGATGGCATGCGCGAGGACGATGCCGGGCGCATCATGGCGGCACGCCACGAGGCCTATCCCGATGTCGAGGAGGTCTGGCGGCGTGCCGGGGTCAATGCCGCCTGTGTCGAACGGCTGGCGGCAGCCGATGCCTTCCGCTCGATCGGGCTCGACCGGCGCCAGGCGCTGTGGGATGCCCGTGCCCTGGTCAAGGGCCCTGCCCTGCCCCTGTTCGAGGCTGCCGATCAGCGCGAACAGGGAGTCGAGCCCCAGGTACAGCTTCCCGCCATGCAGCTTTCCGAACATGTCGTGGCCGATTACCAGACGGTGCGGCTATCGCTCAAGGCCCATCCCGTCTCTTTCCTGCGCGAACGGCTTGGCCGGATGGGTTGTCTCGATGCCCGGGCGATCGCACGTGTCCGCGACGGCCGTCGCGCCGCCTTTGCCGGGATCGTGCTGGTGCGCCAGCGCCCCGGCAGCGCCAAAGGTGTCGTCTTCATGACGATCGAGGATGAAGGTGGTGTGGTGAACGCCGTCGTCTGGCCCAGGACCATGGAGGCCTACCGCAAGGTCGTGATGGGTGCCCGTCTGGTCCTGATCAAGGGTCG
>JABIUG010000218.1 GCA_018700655.1 Rhodospirillaceae bacterium
AATTCGTGAAACCTGCTCTCGCCGTTGTCGCGGCCTGGCTGTTTGCGGAAGCAAAGAGCAATCCGGGTTTTCCCGGATATTGGGTTTCGGCTGCGTTGGCCGCGATCGTCGTTGGTTTGCTGGTCTGGCAACCTGATTTCGGCATGGCAGCTACCGTTGTGACCATCTGGGGCGGCCAGCTCTTTCTGGCCGGCCTGCCCCTCATTTTTGTCGCAGGCATGGTGGGCCTTGGCGTCGCCGGATTTGCTGCCGGTTACACCCTGATGCCGCATGTGCGCGATCGCATCGACAGATTCCTCGACCCGGCGGCTGGCGACAGTTACCAGGTCGATACCGCCTTGCGTGCCTTTGAATCGGGCGGCCTTCTCGGACGCGGACCGGGCGAAGGCGTGGTCAAGGATGTCCTTCCCGATGCCCATTCAGATTTCATCTTCGCTGTCGCCGGCGAAGAATTCGGCCTGCTGGCCTGCCTCCTGCTGATGACGTTCTTCGCCTTTGTGGCCCTGCGCGGATTCATGCGCATGGCCCATGAACGCGATCTCTTTGTCATGCTTGCAGTCGCTGGCCTGCTGATCCAGTTCACCGTTCAGGCGATCGTCAACATGGGGGTTTCGCTCCACCTGTTGCCTTCGACCGGAATGACCCTGCCGTTTGTCTCCTATGGCGGCTCGTCGCTCATGGGTATGGCGATCGGCATGGGCATGATGCTGGCGCTGACCAGGCGCCGACCCGAAAACGGGCGAACAGCATGAGCGGGCCCGTGATCATCGCTGCCGGCGGAACCGGCGGACACCTTTTCCCGGCGCTGGCTGTGGCTGAAGAGCTGCGCCACCGTGGCCGTGAGGTTGTCGCCGTCACCGACAAGCGCGGTGGTGACCTGGCATCGCGTCTCGAAGGTGTGCCGGTGCATCGTTTGCGTGCTTCGGCGATCAGCGGTCGCGGCCTTGCTGGCAAGATCAGCGGTGCCGTCGATCTGCTGCGTGGCACCTTTGAGGCAAAGCGACTTCTTCGCCGGCTGGCACCATCAGGTGTGGTTGGCTTCGGCGGTTACCCGACCGTGCCGCCCCTGTTTGCCGCCTATCAACTCGGCCTGCCCTCGCTGCTGCACGAACAGAACGCGGTTCTGGGTCGTGCCAACCGGCTTCTTTCCGGACGTGTCAGCCTGGTCGCGACGTCCTTTGAGCAGACCGAAGGTGCGGAAGACTGCCAGACCTTGCTGTGTGGCAATCCGGTGCGCTCCGCGATCGCGGCCCTGAGCCAGGAGACTTATCGTTCGCCCGGCGACCGCGACCCGTTCCGCCTGCTTGTGTTTGGCGGCAGCCAGGGCGCGCGGGTGTTGAGCCAGATCCTTCCCCAGGCCCTGCGCCATCTGCCGCATCCGGCGCGCCGCCGGCTCGTGGTCGAGCAGCAATGCCGCCATGAAGATCTCGATGGGGTTCGCGCCGCTTATGACGAGATTGGTGTCGAGGCGACGGTCGCGACGTTCTTTGAGGATATGGATGTTCGGCTTGCCTCAGCCCATCTGGTGATCAGCCGTTCGGGTGCATCGACGATTGCCGAACTTGCCGCTGCCGGCAGGCCTGCAATGCTGGTGCCTTACCCGCACGCGACCGACGATCACCAGTCTGCCAATGCCCGCGCCGTCGAAGCGGCAGGCGCAGGCTGGCTGATGCCCGAAGAAGCATTCAGTGGCGAAGCCCTTGCCGCGCGGCTGGAGACCTTCCTTGCTTCACCCATGGCTTTGGTCGAAGCGGCTGCTGCGGCCAGGCGTTTTGCCCGGCCCGATGCCGCGAGCACACTGGCGGACGCAATCGATCGGCTGACCGGCACCAACGGCCATCATGGCGGACCCGAATTGAGGGAGCAGGCGGCATGAAGCAGTCTCCTTCCAGCATGGGCCCTATTCATTTCGTCGGCATCGGCGGAATCGGTATGAGCGGGATTGCCGAAGTCCTGCACAATCAGGGTTACGTCGTGCAGGGCAGCGATCTCGCTGAAAGCCCCAATGTTCTGCGATTGCGGAAGTCGGGTATTTCGGTCGCGATCGGTCACGCTGCCGGAAATGTCGGCGAAGCTTCAGTCGTCGTGACGTCTTCGGCGGTCAAATCGGACAATCCGGAAGTCGAAGAGGCGCGCGCGCGCTGGATCCCGGTGGTGCGCCGGGCCGAGATGCTGGGTGAACTGATGCGGCTGAAAAAGTCGATCGCGGCAGGCGGCACCCACGGCAAGACGACCACGACATCGATGATCGGCTGGGTGCTGGAATGCGCTGCGCTGGATCCGACCGTGATCAACGGTGGCATCGTCAATGCCTATGGCTCGAACACACGCCTGGGCAATGGCGACTGGATGGTCGTCGAGGCCGACGAGTCAGACGGCAGCTTTGTCCGTCTGCCCGCGACCTCGGTGATCGTCACCAACATGGATCCCGAGCATCTGGAAAATTACGGATCGTTCGATGACGTGCGTGATGCTTATTTCTCGTTCGTCAGCAACATTCCGTTCTATGGCTTTGCGGCTGTCTGCATCGATCACCCCGAAGTCCAGGCCCTGGTTGGTCGTGTCAGTGATCGGCGGATCGTGACCTATGGCCTGGGCGCCCAGGCTGATGTGCGCGGCACCAATCTGCGACTTTGCAATGGCGGCTATCGTTTTGATGTCGTCCTGACCGACCGGGTGAGCCGTGCCTCGCGCACGATCCGCGATCTCTATCTGCCGATGTGGGGCGAACACAACGTCACCAACGCCCTCTCGTGCGTCGTCGTGGCCCAGGAACTGGGTATTGCCGACGATGTCCTGACCGAGGCCCTGGGAAGTTTCGCCGGCGTCAAACGTCGTTTCACACGCACCGGAGAGGCCGGCGGCGTCACCGTGATTGATGACTACGGACATCACCCCGTTGAGATTTCTGCGGTCCTGAAGGCCTCGCGCGAGGCTTTCAACGGCCGTGTCGTCGCAGTGGTTCAACCCCACCGCTATTCGCGGCTGGCCGGGTTGTTCGAAGATTTCTGTACTTGCTTCAACGATGCCGATGTTGTCGTCGTCGCTGATGTCTATCCAGCGGGCGAGGCCCCGATCGAAGGCGCAGACCGGGATGGTCTGGTTGATGGCCTGCGGGCCCGCGGCCATCGTCATGTCGAAGCTCTGGGTGATCCCGATCAACTGGCCGAAGTGATCGCGCGTGTCACCGGGCCGGGCGATGCGGTGATCTGTCTGGGCGCTGGCTCGATCACGCAATGGGCCAATGCCCTGCCTGAAGAACTGCGCGTGCATCTGGCCGGCTCGACCACGGCGGAGGCAAGCTGATGGCGGCGGTGGAGACAGATCCGATGGCCGGGCTCCCTGATGTCAGAGGCAGCTACAGGTTCGATGCCGAGCTCTCGAAGACGACGTGGTTCAGAACCGGCGGGCACGCCGAAATCCTGTTCCGGCCTGCCGACGAGGATGACCTGGCGTCGTTCATGGCCAACCGGCCGCTCGATACGCCTGTCACCGTGCTCGGTGTCGGTTCGAATGTGCTGGTGCGCGACGGTGGTATTGCCGGTGTCACGATCCGGCTTGGCCGGGGATTTGCCGGTATCGAAGTCGATGGCGCCGACCTGCGCGCGGGCGCGGGGGTTCTGGATCTCAATGCCGCCAAGGCAGCGGCCCAGGCCGGGATCACGGGCCTGGAGTTTCTGGTCGGTGTGCCCGGCACGATCGGCGGTGCCGTGCGTATGAACGCCGGCGCCTATGCCACGGAATTGTGCGATGTCCTGGTCAGTGCCCGCGCGGTCGATCCGCGTGGCAGCATCCATGACCTGCTGCCTGAGCATCTGGGACATGGCTACCGCCATTGCAGTGTCCCGGAAGGCTGGATCTTCACGGCTTGTCATATGCGCGGCGAGATGGGCCTGCCGGCCGAGATCGCGGCACGGATGGAGGAG
>JABIUG010000219.1 GCA_018700655.1 Rhodospirillaceae bacterium
GACCGACCGATTGCCGAGATCGGGCACACGACGTTCCGCCCGCCATACACACCAACGACTTTCGGCGCTCTTGTCGGGCCAAGGACGGGCGACAATCTTCTCGTGACACGCCAGACAGCCCTACATGACCTGCACCTGGCTGCGGGCGCGATCATGGAACCCGCAGGCGCGTGGCTCTATCCCAAATGTTATCTCCGTGAAGGAGAGGACATCGATGTGGCGATCAAACGTGAAGTCCTGAGCGTTCGAGGCGGTGTCGGTTTTGTCGACATGGCGACCCTGGGAAAATTCGAACTCCACGGTCCCGATGTCGGCGTCTTCCTTGATCGTGTGTACGCCAACCGCCTGTCGACCCTGGCCGTGGGGCGCTGCCGTTACGCGATCATGTTGCGCGAAGACGGCGTTGTTTTCGATGACGGCACGGTCGCGCATATGGCCGAGGACATCTGGCATGTGACTGCGACCACCAGCCATGCATCGTCGGTCCACCGGCACCTGACACGTCTGTTGCAGGTTGAATGGCCGGAGCTGGATGTCAGGTTGATTGATGTCAGCGAACAATGGGCTGGATTGGCGATTGCGGGACCGCAGTCGCGTGATGTGTTGCGTGCTGTCGTGGAAGGGGTCGAAACCGAAACCGACGCATTTCCCTTCATGGGGTTCCGCGAAGGTCGGGTCGGGCCTCACCGCGCGCGCATCTATCGCATCAGCTTTTCGGGCGAACTGGCCTATGAGGTGTTTGTCGGTGCTGATGCGGCTGCTGACCTCTGGAACGCCGTGGTCAAGGCGGGCGAAGCCTTCAGTGCCTGTCCCTATGGCTATGAAGCGCTCGATGTCATGCGGATTGAGAAGGGCCATGTCGCTGACGGCGAAATCGATGGCCGCGCACGGCCGACGGACCTGGGGCTGGGCCGTATGGTCAAGCAGGACACGCCCTTTCTGGGAGGCGCCTTGCTTGAAAGTTATGGGGAGAGACGGGCTCGCCAACCCATTCTGGCCGGCCTCCTGGCCAGGGATGGCAAAAGCAAGATCCCCGCAGGTTCCGTCCTGGTCGATGGGAACGGAGCTGCCCGCAAACCGATCGGACACATTACCGCGACGATCATCAGTCCGACCCTGGGCCACCCGATCGCGATGGCTCTGTTGGGTTCTGATGAGGATCAGTCTTTGGAGGGCCTAAGGGCAGTATCTCCGGCATTCGGTCTGGAGGTTGATGTCATGGTGACGGCGATGCCGTTTGTCGACCCCAAGGGTGAGCGGATGCGGGCATGATCAATCTTCATGAAACCGCACCGATCATGGCCTGCCGCATCCTAGGCAGTGTCGAACAGCCAGACATTGCAGGGCTTGCCCGGCCGACTGCGAGCGGCCATGCGAGTCACAGGGACAACGTCAGCATCTTGATGACAAGCCCGGACGAATGGCTTGTGCTCGATCGCGATGGCAACCTGATACGCGATTGCCGCGACCTCGCAAACCAGGCGCGGGTCGTGGTCGACGAAAGTGGTGCCTGGCGTCTCTTTTCGATCGAAGGCGACGGAGCCTTTGACCTGTTTGCCCAGTTTTCGCCTGCTGATCTGAAAGGCTCTTCGCATCCGTATGACACCTGCATCGCGACTCATGCTGGTGGCCACCCCGTCATCGCCATCCCGGTTTCCAGGAATCGGGTCGATCTTCTGGTTGCGCGTAGCTATGCGGATTCGCTGCTGGCTTTGCTCAGGCATGCCTTGCGGGATTCTTGACTATCCAGTGTGACGTGCAAGCTGGCTGTAGACCGTGGTACCCCACCCGATATCGCGCTCGATAAGCTCGCGGGCGAGCTTTTCGCTGCGGGAGCGAATGGCTTCGGTGATCCAGCTATGGAGTTTGCGCCACTCTTTGGAGGTCTCGAGTACATCGACGACATCGGCAAGATAGGGCCCCGACTGCACCCACAGGCCCTCGATGATTGAGACCAGTTCGTCGTTGCCTGCGCTGTTGTAGATCGTGAAATGGAAGCTGTAGTTGTTCGAAAGGTAGCCGCTCTTGTCTCCGGTACTGACGTCTTCGTTGGTCTGGGCTGCAAGCTGTTCCAGCGCATCGATCTTCTGGGATGTCAGCCTGGGAACCGCCAGTTCGGTCGCCAGACCTTCGAGGTTCGCGCGCAGGAAAAAGAGCTCCGAAACACGTTTGGGATCGAGCTTGGGCACGCGGAACGACCGGTTTGCCTTGGAAACGAGCGCCCGCTCCGATGTCAGCCGCTTCAGGGCTTCGCGCACGGGCATGGTGCTGGTGCCGAAATCCTTGGCAACGCTTCGGATGGAGAGCTTGGCATCGGGCCTGAACTGGCCGGCGATCAGAGACCACTTGAGCTGCTGATAAACATGCTCACTCAAGGAGGCCTCAAGCAACACAGGCCTGGATTCGGTCAATTGAGCCACACGGTTCTCTCCGGGATCAACATCAGCCCTGTGGGTCGTCCAGCAACAGGCTGTGTCATGGGTAGCGCCAAGCGACCATAGCCGACAGACGGTCAGAGGTCATGGCCTACTGTTTGTGATCACGGTTTGCAGCGCAGCGAGCCTATCTGGCCGCAGGGGAAGAAACGTTCAGGTTTATGCGGTTTCTCAAGTTTCTGACACTATTGACGGTTGTGTTTAGGCTCAACTGTGATCACGGTATTGCGCATTTTTGATCGCAACCGTTGTGACCCTTGCCAAAGGAACCTCCCATGCGCGATCCCCGCTACGACGTCTTGTTCGAACCCGTGAAAATCGGCCCTGTCATGGCCAAGAACCGATTTTATCAGGTGCCGCATGCGACAGGGACGGGCTCATCCATGCCGCACACCCGCGCGGGCATTCGCGAATCCAAGGCCGAGGGCGGCTGGGCGGTGGTTTGCACCGGTTATTGTTCGATCCACCCTTCATCGGACGACCGGCACTACCCCTTCTCCAGCCTGTGGCACGATGACGACATCAAGGCCCAGGCGGTGATGGTCGATGCCGTGCATCGCCATGATGTGCTGGCCGGTGTCGAGCTCTGGCATGGCGGCGGTGTCGTCGCCAACAAAGTGACCCGAGAGGCGCCGATCTCGCCATCGGGCATCGGAGATCCGGTATGGGTGACCCATCCGATCCAGCCCCGTGTCATGGATTTGGCCGACATTCGGGAACTTCTGAGCTGGCAGCGCGAGGCGGCCCTGCGGGCACGCACGGCAGGGTTCGACATCGTCTACGTCTATGCCGGCATGGGTTACCTGCCGTTCCAGTTTCTGACCTCGCGCTACAACAAACGCACCGACAGTTATGGCGGCTCGATGGAGAACCGCACCCGCCTGCTGCGTGAGATGATCGAAGTGACGCGCGACGCCGTGGGTGACGATTGTGCCGTGGCAGTCCGGCTCACCGCCGAAGAGAACATGGGTGTGCGCGGTTTTCGCGGCGATGTCGAAGGCGAAGCGGTTCTGGAAATGGTCGGTGACCTGCCCGATCTCTGGGACGTCAAACTGGGTTTCACTGATGACGGCGTGACCTCGCGCTTTACCCAAGAGGCCTATCAGGAAGAGCACATCCGCTACGTCAAACACAAGACCGGCAAGCCGGTCGTTGGTGTCGGACGGTTCACCTCACCCGACACGATGCTGCGCCAGATCCGTGAAGGTGTTCTCGATCTGGTCGGCGCGGCGCGGCCTTCGATTGCCGATCCGTTCCTCCCGAAGAAGATAGAAGAGGGCCGCCTCGACGAAATCCGCGAATGCATCGGCTGCAATGTCTGTGTGGCGTCCTATGGTGAAGGCGTACCAATCCGCTGCACGCAGAACCCGACGATCGGCGAGGAGTGGCGGCGTGGCTGGCACACCGAAACCATCGCTCCGAAAAGCAGCGATGACAGCGTCCTGGTTGTTGGCGCCGGGCCGGCCGGACTGGAGTGTGCGCGTGCGCTGGGTCAGCGCGGTTATGCCGTAACGCTGGCAGAAGCGACGCGCGAGCTGGGCGGTCGTGTGATGTGCGAAAGCAAACTACCCGGTCTATCCGCCTGGGCTCGTGTGCGTGACTGGCGACTGGGCAGGCTCGAGACCATGAGTAATGTCGAGATCTTCCGCGAGAGCAGGCTGACAGCCAGGGATGTCATGGATCTCGCACCAGACCGGGTCGTTCTGGCGACCGGTGCGCGCTGGCTTCCTTCGTTGCCGGACTCAGCAGATGGCAATCCGCCACCGGTGGCGCAGAGCCTGCAGGTTCTGACGCCCGACGACATCATGGCTGGAATCGCACCCCAGGGTGCCGTTTTGGTCGTCGACCTCGACCCCTATTACATAGGTGGCGTGATCGCCGAAAAACTGGCGCGTGACGGGCTTCCCGTCTGTCTGGTCACGCCCAGTGTCGCGGTCTCACCGTGGACCGCCTACACGGAAGAACAACACCGCATCATGGTCCGGCTCCTGGAAGTGGGTGTCGACGTTGTGACCTCGCATAATTTCGTAGCGGCAGGGTCGGACGGTGCCGTCGTCGAATCCATATACAACGCGGCGGCGCGAACAGTGCCGTGCGATGCCCTGATCATTGTAAGCACCAGAAAACCCGTCGACGCTCTTCATCACGAACTCGAGCAGTATGCCGACGAGGTGGTGGCGGCCGGTATTCGCGGCATCGACATCATCGGGGACGCAAGGGCACCGGGTGCCATCGTGCACGCCGTTGCATCCGGCCATCGCTTCGCGCGTGAACTCGACAGTAACGACAGGTCGATCCGTATGGAGCCTGCGGGCGTTTCCTTCTCTTCCGTAGCGCTCTGACGCGATCAACCGGGAACAATCACACGGTCGCGTTTCACGATGTCTTCACCGTCCAGGGTACGGGCATAGAGATGTCCTGCATGGACTGCGGTCGCGATGATGTGGGGGGCCTCGCAGTCACCGATCCGGCGCAGGCTCGCGATGCCTGACGACGCCAGGCGGTCGGGATCGGCAGCAAGGCTCTCATAGAGGCCGGCATTGGGCTCCCTTGATGTGACCAGCACGACATTGTCACAGGTAGCCGAGCGTTCCCGGCTGCTGTAACCGCAAGTGAGTCTGGCCTCGCTGCCGTCGAACGCAGTCAGGGAATGAGCCGTCACGATATCGATCCCCAGTTCGATCAGACGTGCCTGGATGCGTGGCTGGTCGAGTGTGCCGTGGCATTCCGGCGATACGGCATCCGAACTGGTCACCAGCACGACATCGTTGCCATTGGCCTTCAATGCCTCGGCAATCACGCCGCCCATGTAAAAATGATCGTCGTCATAGATGATCACGCGTCCCTCGATGAGCGTACCGTTCATCACGTCATCAGGCGTAAAGACACGGTGGTGACCGTGCCCTTCCATGGCATCGAAGCTAGAGCGCCCGACACCGTTGCGACGCCAGTGCGAACCCGTCGCGATGCAGACATGTTCAAAACCGAACTCCAGCACTTCATCGATTGCAAGTTCGCTGTCGCGGAAGATCTCGACGTTTGGCAGCTTCAGGATCTGGCCAAGACGCCAGTCCTTGACCCGGGCAAAGGTCGAAAGGCCGGGCAGGGTGGCTTCGCGAGTCGATCGCCCACCAAGCTCGCCGGTCGCTTCGGCGACCGCGACCTGATAGCCGCGCTGGCCCGCCGCGCGCGCCGCTTCTAGCCCCGCCGGTCCGGCGCCGACGATCAGAACCTTGCCGTCACCGCCCTTGGGCGCGATCGTCTCGGGATGCCAGCCGCGGCGCCATTCCTCGCCCATGGTCGGGTTCTGGGTGCAGCGCAGGGGGTAACCGTCGCCGTTGCTCTTGACGCAGATGTTGCAGCCGATGCACTCGCGGATGTCCTCGATCCGGCCTTCCTCGATTTTTCTGGGCAGGAACGGATCGGCGATCGAGGGCCGCGCCGCGCCGATCATGTCGACTAGGCCCTTGTTGATGATCGAGACCATGCGATCAGGAGACGTGTAGCGCCCGACGGTCAGGACCGGCTTGGTCGTAACCTGTTTGACGAAGGAGATGTAGCTCTCCTGTGCGCCTTCGTCGACAAACCGCGCTGTGCGCGCGTCTGCGGCAAAGTTTGCGATGTTGACGTCCCACAGGTCGGGCAGTTCTGCGACATGTTCCACGAGATCGCGGCCTTCGCCATCGAAGGTGATGCCCATATCGATATCCAGATTGTCGACCGCGAAGCGGATCACCACGCCGCAGGTGTCGCCGACAGCATCCTTGGTGTCTTCGAGCAGTTCCTTGATCAGGCGTGCCCGATCCTCGAAGCTGCCGCCGTACTCATCGGTGCGCCGGTTCTGAACACGGCTGAGGAATTGGGCCGGCAGATAACCATGCGCGGCATAGACATAAACCAGGTCGAAGCCTGCCTCCTTGGCGCGCAGGGCGGATTTGCGGTGGTTCAGTCGGAACTCGCGAATGTCGGCCTTGTCCATCGCGCGGGTCTGGCTGGTGCCGTGCCAGACCGGCATTGACATCGGAGCAACAGGAGGACGGCGCGTCAAACCGTTGTTGTTGGAATAACCGCCATGCCACAACTCGATTCCGGCCAGCGCGCCATGTTCGTGCACAGCATCGGCCATCGCCGCGTTGTTCCTGACGTCGCCGTCGTCCCACAGCGTGCAATGGGCATGGGGAGAGTCGTCCGAAGATGGATCGATCGAGCAATACTCGGTGCAGACCACACCCCAGCCGCCCTCGGCCTTGATCCCGCGCATACCGTTGACGGTCTGAGGCAGGGCAAAGCCCATGCCCGAACAATGCGGCACCTGATAGAAACGATTGGGCGCGGTAACCGGCCCGATCTTGATCGGCTCGAAGAGAATGTCGTATCGCGGATCGCGTGCCATGGCCTTGGTCCCTTTGAATTGTCTCAGTTTAGCCCCGCTATGCGGTTTCCCCAATGCCTTGCCGCCGTTAACGTACCGTCTCTTTCTTGTCAGGAGTTTGCCCGTGTCCCCAGCCGTTGATCTGTTGCGCCAGCTCGTCCAGTGCGAGACCTGTGACCCCCCCGGTCGTGAAATCGAGATCGCCACATTGGTCCACGAGAGGCTGACCGCAGCGGGTCTTGAATCCACGCTGGATGAATTTGCGCCTGGCCGGGCCAACGTGATCGGGCGCGTGAAGGGGGCGGGTAACTGTCCCGCAATCGTGATGTCGGCGCATTTCGACACCATGCCGCCGGGCACCAAACCCTGGGAACACGACCCCTTCACGGCCGAGATCGTTGACGGCAAACTTTATGGCCGTGGTGCGGCCGACATGAAAAGCGGCATGGCTGCCATGATCGTTGCCGCCGAACGCATCGCCGCCGGCGGTGACCGGCTGGGCGGCGATGTCGTGCTGGCGTTCAGTGCAGGCGAAAGCTCCAACTGCCTGGGCGCCAAACGCATGGTCGAGACCGGCGCGCTGGAAGGTGCCGGCGTGATCCTGGTCAGCGAACCCTCATCGATGGACGTTCTGCTGGCTGAAAAGGGTGCACTCTGGGTCCGTCTGATCGCCCATGGCAAGGCCGGTCATCGTTCGGGTGCCGCCGGGGATGTCGGTGGTGGCAACAATGCGATCGATCGTATGCTCGATGCTCTCATGGCCCTGCGATCCTTCACCTTCGATGTGCCCGATCACCCCCTGCTGGGCGAACCCACCATCAATGTCGGCAAGGTCAACGGCGGCATGGTCGTCAACCTGACAGCCGACCGCTGCGAGGCCGAGGTCGACATTCGTCCCTTGCCGGGCATGGACCCAGCAGAAGTCGAACGCGCGATTCTCGCCCATGTCGGCAGCGACCTCGACCTCGAACGGATCGACTACAAACCGCCGGTGGAGACGTCAGCCGACCATCCCTTCGCCGAAATCTGCCTTGGTGTGACATCGGATGTTCAGGGCGCGAAGGCCGAGCCCAGGGGTGCATCCTATTACAGCGACGCCACCGTTCTGACCCCGGCCTTCGACTTACCTATGGTCATCATCGGCCCCGGCCCCCTGGGCATGAGCGGCCAGACCGACGAATATGTCGAGACAGCCGCGGTCGATCAGGCGGTCGAGGTTTTTGAGAGGGTTGCGCGCGAATGGCTTGACTAAAGGTGAGGCTGTGGCTGCCTGGAACCTGAAACCCTCACGGCGATCATTCTTGCGCGGTGCTCTATTGGGTTCCGTGGCGTCTGGCTCGCTGCTTTCGGGCCGACTGCAAGCTCAGGCATCTCGATGTCCAAAGCCCGGATATCTCTATGATGCCCAGACCAGCAGTTTCGATAGTCATGTCGCTGCTGGTAATGAGAACACGGCTGGAGTTGATTACCACCTGAAGCACGGGGCACCTGTTATCGCGATAGGCTCAGGTGTGATGGGTTACCGCACTGAGAATTACTTTGGCGGGTCCGGCGGCAATTCTGTTGGGATATCCCACGCCACGATTGCCATCTACTACAGCCACCTCGAACAGATATCCGACCTGCAAATCGGTAAGCAGCTCAAACGTGGAGAGGTCCTTCGCTTTGAGGGCAGTTCCGGCGGACAGGACATCTCCCATCTGCACATGAGTATCGAAGCCAACGCACTGATGGGCCGGAGTTCCAGGTTCAAGGTACATCGCTACGGAGCAGACCGCTTTAGCTCCAACGAATTTACACGGTATGGTTGGGGCGAGTTTTATGTGTCGCCTGACTCTCTGACGGCACAACCGGCAATCGCCCCTTTGTTCAAGAGGCCCTTCGATCCACGTTCGGATGCAGAGATTGAGGCGCCTCTTGTCACCGCCATGTCCGAATTGAGAGAGCTTGGGCAGTGGTACTTCGATGACTTCGATGCTTCTCGAAGTTCCGGAAACTTTTTTCCGATCTTCTGGGATTGGCTCGAAGAGGATTTTTTGTTCTACACAATCATCAATCGCGTCTTCCACACATGGCAGGTGGAGATGGCGGCGAGCACGATCTCTGACTTTGACCGTAAGTTTCTGGAGCAGTTCTTCGACAAGGTTGAAGAAGCGAACGAGGCGATTCAGTTGACCAGCCCGTCCATCTCGACGGATCCCGATGTCATCCGGCTGCTTGCGATCCAAAATCCTGACTTCGTGTCAGACATTCTTAATCCAAGCTTCAATGGATGTTATCTGCCGGCTGAAGAAGTTGATGCCTACAGAGACGACTAAGATTGAATTCGTGCGCAAGAGCAAAACGCACCCAGTTTTTCAGTGCATTAAGACCGGTAAAGCAACGTTAGACGATGGGCTGGACCGATCAGATCACCACCCGGTCGCGCAGCGTTTCCATGTCGTAGTCGATGCCATATGTCCGGGCATAGAGGTGGCCGCTGTGGACGGCGGCGGCGATCGTTGCAGGTGCCAGGCAATCGCCGATGCGCTCGACCTGGACAACACCGGCCTTTTCGAGGGCGGCGGGGTCGGCGTTCAGAGCGTGCCACAGTTCGTCGCGGGGTTGGCGCGAGGTCACCAGCACGACGGATTCACACGACAGGCTCCGGGCCATGCCGGAATAGGTGCAGGCCAGGTCGACCTCGGATTCGCCGATCTTCGTCAGGCGGTGCGCGAGAACGAGGTCGATGTCGCACTCCATCATGTGACGCTGGATGCGTTTCTGGTCGAGAAAACGCATTGAGGCCTCCGACACCGCATTGCTCGATGAGACCAGCGTCACCTCGCATCCGTGAGCCCGCAACGTTTCGGCCACCAGACTGCCCATGACGTACCATTCGTCGTCGTAGACCAGAACAGGACCCTCGGGTCTGACGCCATCCATGATGTCATCGGGCGAATAGACATGAGCCTGGTCGGCGCCGGGAATCGGGAACTTGGCGCCACGGCCACGGCCGTCTCGACGCCAGGTCGACCCAGTGGCGAGAGCAACCCGCGCCGCGCTGAACTCCAGAACCTCTGGCGCCGTCATGTCGCTGGCGCGGAAAATATCGACATTGGGCATCTTCTCGATCTGGCCCAGGCGCCAGTCACGCACACGCGCCCATTCGGCCAGACCCGGCAGGGTGGCTTCGCGTGTCACGCGCCCGCCCAGATCGTTCGATGCTTCAGCCAGGGCGACCTGGTGACCGCGTTGGCCCAGTGCTCGCGCTGCCTCAAGCCCGGCCGGGCCGGCCCCGATGACGAGGATCTGGTCGTCGTTGTCGCGTGCCGGGATGACCTCAGGGTGCCAGCCGCGGCGCCATTCCTCACCCTTGGTCGGGTTCTGGGTGCAGCGCATGGGCGTGCCCTGGCCGTTGAACGAGACGCAGGTGTTGCAGCCGATACATTCGCGGATATCTTCGGGCCGGCCTTCCTCGATTTTCTTCGGGAGGAAGGGATCGGCGATCGAAGGTCGCGCCGCGCCGATCATGTCCATGATGCCGCGCTTGATCTGGGAGACCATGGTGTCGGGACTGGTGAAACGCCCCACTCCGACCACGGGTTTGGTCGTCACGTTCTTGACGAAGGCGATGTAGTCTTCCTGTGCGCCTTCCTTGACGAAACGCGAGGTCATGGCGTCGGCGGGGAAGTCAGAGATGTTGACGTCCCAGAGGTCGGGCTCCTCGGCCAGCATCTCGACAATTTCGCGCCCCTCGCCGTCGCAGGTGATGCCGGCAGGCCCCTGCAGTTCGTCGACCGCAAGGCGCACGGCTACGGCGCGTTTGTCGCCGACGGCTTCCCTGGTTTCTTCGATCAGTTCGCGTAAAAGGCGCACGCGGTTTTCCAGGCTGCCGCCATATTCATCCGTGCGGGTGTTGGTCAGGCGCGAGAGGAATTGCTGGATCAGATAACCGTGGCCCGCATAGACGTAGATGATGTCGAAGCCGGCCTGCTTGGAACGGATAGCAGCCTCGCGGTTCCAGCGTCGCAATTCGGCGATGTCGGCCTTGTCCATGGCGCGTGTCTGGACCGGATCGGCCTGCCAGCCCGGCATGCTTTCGGAGGCGAACCCGGCCTGGCGTGACAGGCGATTGGGTGAGGAATAACCGCCATACCAGAGCTCGACCCCGGCCAGCGCACCATGGCGATGGACCCGGTCGGTCATGTCGGCCAGATTCCGGACATCGCCTTCGTCCCAGATGGTGCAATAGGCGCCGGGGTGGTCGTCGGATGAGGGATGGATCGAGCAGTATTCGGTGCAGACCACGCCCCAGCCACCTTCGGCCTTGATTTCGCGCATGGCATTGAGCGTTTGCGGCTTCTGGTTGCCCATGCCCGAGCAGTGGGGCACCTGGTAGAAGCGGTTGGGTGCTGTGACCGGGCCGATCTGGACCGGCTCGAACAGGATGTCGTATCGCGGGTCACGAGCCATGGCGGTATTCCCTCTGAATGGTGTGCCAGCATAGCGGCTGATCGCTGTTTGCCGAACAATTCGTGCGCCATGGGCGCCATTGCTACAATTCAAATGGCAGAGGTGCACAACCCTCGTAACCTGTTCGCCAGCATCCTGCGCCGCCTCTACTGGCTCAGATCGACGTCAACACCAGCAAGAAGATCACGCTACATTGTACGCCGAACGCGCCCAAGTCATGATCGACCAATCGAGAGGGTTCCTCATGGGGAATTCCGGTTGGTTTGTTCTTGATTGGGGACACTGATGGATCGACGCACCAAGGCGATAGTCGCAACGTTGTGCTTCGTCGCGTTGATGATCGGCACCGATTTTACCGGGGCATTGTTGCTGGTGGTGCCGATCGAGCACGAGTTCTCTGTCGACATCACCATCACTCAGTGGGTGTTGAACATCTATGCGCTGACATTCTCGATGGTGATCGTATCGGGCGGGCGCTTGGGCGACATGTTTGGCCGCCGTCGCCTGCTTTTGATTGGTTTGGCAATCTTCTTTGTCGCATCGATCGTTTGCACGGTGGCGCCGTCCATCACCTGGCTGATCGGTGCGCGTGCTGTCCAGGGTGTTGGGTCGGCAATTGTCTGGCCTTGTCTGATCGGCTTGGCCATGACCGTCATCGATGAAAAAGACCGTGGTCTGGTGATGGGGCTGATCATCGGGGCGACCGCCAGCGGCAACGTGGTCGGACCGGTGATTGCCGGTGTTGTCAGCGGGGTCGGCGAATGGCGGCTATTCTTCCTCATCAACGTCATCATGGCCCTGGTGTCGGCATCGTTGATTTTGCTGATCCTGAAGAACGAGCCGGCGGAGCGTGTCGAGGAACGTGTCGACTACGCCGGTATGGCCGTGCTGTCGATCGCCATCCTGGCCTTGCTCTATGGTCTCGACATTGGCACTGATGGAGCCTGGGC
>JABIUG010000220.1 GCA_018700655.1 Rhodospirillaceae bacterium
CACGGCCTGGGCCTGTTCTTCGAACGGCCTTATCTCGGCGTCGACATGTGCAGCGATGACGACATTTTCGAAGAAGGCATGGCACTCGGCGTCGAAGCGTTCTTCGGCCTGCCCGGTCTGGGCAGCGCCGGGTTCGAGCAGAACATGCTGGTCAGCGCCGACGGCATCGAGCTGCTGACGAGCTCGCCGATGCTGTGGTGGGACTGACTACCCACTCCAACCTCCCCGTCATCGCCCCACTTGATGGGGCGATCCATGCCGGTGGCCATCGTCCTGCTCCGGCGACGATGTTCGTTTGACGTGCGGGCTGGATGCCCCGGTCAAGCGGCCGCAGGCTGTGCCTGATCGAGGTCCCGGCTCGCGTTCGCTCCGCTCCCTCGGCCGGGATGACACAAAAGCGGTCGTGGCGAGGCCTCAACGCGCGCCCGATAATTCCATCAGGGTCATGCTGACATAACTTGCGGCATCCGAGCAGAGCCAGACGATGGTCTCGGCGACTTCGTCGGCGGTACCGGCGCGTTTGGCGGGCACGGTTGCGCCCAGGCGGGCGACGCGGCCTGGTGCGTCGCCCAGATCATCGTGGATGTCGGTGTCGATGACGCCGGGCCTCACGGCGTTGACCCGGATGCCTTCGCCGGCGACTTCCTGGGCAAGTCCGATCGTCAGGCTGTCGATCCCGCCCTTGGTTGCGGCGTAGTCGACATAGTTGCCGGCGCCGCCCAGGCGGCTTGCGACCGAGGAGACGTTGACGATCGCGCCGCCGTCACCGCCATGGCCGGTCGACATGCGCCGCACCGCTTCGGCGCAGCCCAGGATCGCGCCGGTCAGGTTGATCGCGATGATGTTCTGGAGATCGGCGGGATCACGGGCATCGAGCCTGCTCATCCGGTTGACGATCCCGGCGTTGTTGACGAAGGCGTCGAGCCTGCCGAAGGCGGCGTCGTGCTCGGCAAACAGACGGGCGACATCTTCGGGTTTACCCATGTCGGCCTGGATCGCGACCGCCCTCTGGCCCGCCGCTTCTACGTCCGCGACCACAGCATGCGCGGCATCGGCATTGCGCGCGTAGTTGACGCAGACATCCCAGCCGTCGCGCGCGGCCAGCCTTGCCGTCGCCGCCCCGATTCCCCGGCTGCCGCCGGTCACCAACATCACCTTGCCCATCGCCTGTCTCCTCAAACGCGTTCGATCCTGCATTGGTAGCAGTTGTTGCGCGCCGAGCGAACGTGAAGATAGGCGATCTCGTCGCGCGCGAGCAGGGTTTGCGCCCAGCAGTTGATCTCGTCGGTCGGCGTGACCTTGCCGGTGCCATAGACGATCCGGTCGTCATGGGCATAACCGCGCACGATGAAATCGGGGCTGTCGAGCACGACCGGCAGGGTATCGCCACCCGGTGCATAACGTTTGCAGGCGCGGGCGTGGAGGAAGATCGGACCGATCTCGGCGTTGGGCTTGTGCTCGGGGAAGGGACGGTGGGCAAACACCAGCATGGTTTCTCCTGCGTCGATCTCTTCGAGACAGTGACGGCAAGGATTGGCGTCGCCGTCGGAAATGTGGCGCTCGGGCGCCTGTCCGTTGGCGTCGGTGCCGCCTGCCTGCAGGGCTTCGACGAGCGGGGTTTCAAGGGCGACGAAGCGAAGAGCGTGCATGACGGGTCTCCAGTTGATGTGGAGACCGTTGTGGCGAAATTGACTCGCGACCACGACCCGGTTCTTGCGCTGCCCCCACACTATCTCCGACCTGATCCCCAGCAAAGGCCGGGGGCCATATCGCGGAGATGCCGGATTCCTGCGGAGTTGGTGCGTATGGGCACCAGCCTTTGCTGGGGATCAGATCTGCGGGGACTTCAGCTCTGTGCCAGATCCTGGCGCACCAGAGCCTGGAACGCCGCGGTGTGTTCTTCCATCGCGGGTGAGAGTTTGCCGGTGTTGTAGGCGCCGGCTTCGAGGTTGCGTTGCACGGCCTCACAAATCCCGAGATCTTCGTGCACGATTGCCTCAGCCCAGGCGAAGGCGTCGGCGGTTTCTTGCTCGCCGAGATCATCGCCATACCAGGCCCAGCTTTTCGAGCGCAGGGCGCCGGCGCCGACCGGTTCGATCCGTTCGGCCTTGAATCCGGTCGGACCGATCACGGCCTGGAAGCCGGGGTAACGGTAGAACCACAGGCCGCTGTCGCCGCGCAGTTCTGCGCCGTCGCCGCGATAGCCGACATGGAAACAGACGAGGCGATGATCGTCGTGGCCGCGAATCTCGACCGAGGCACCCTCGACCGCCTGACTGAGACGTTCGTGGACGAAGGGCAGGTGATAACCCTCGACCGTGTTGTCACAATAGGTCTTCCAGTTAGCCTTGCCTTCGACGGTGAAGGCACCGCGATAGGTGAAGGCCGGGGTTTCGGGATAAGGCGCACAAAACGCCGGCACCGAACCCAGCCAGGTCAGGAGATCGGGTGTGTCGGGATCGACGCAGACAAAGATGCAGCCGCGCCAGACCTCGACGCGCAGGGCGAGCAGGCCCATTTCTTCGGGATCGAGCTTTTCGCCAAAGCGGGGCGCCAGGGCGAGGCGGCCGTCGAGCTCATAACTCCAGCCGTGATAGGGGCAGGTGATCTTTGCCTTGCAGGCTCCGGCACCTTCGTCGAACAGAGCGGCGGCGCGATGGCGGCAGACATTGTGGAAGGCGCGCAACGCGCCGTCACGATCGCGCAACACCACGATGGGCCAGCCGTTGACGCTCTGGGCGACATAGTCGCCGGGGCTGGCGAGCTCGTGTTCGGGGCCGAACAGTGCCCAGTTATTCGCAAAGATCAGGCGGCGTTCATCGCGTGCGATGGCGGTATCGGTATAGGCGGCGGCATCAAGCGTGTCGGTCATGGCATGTCTCGTTGTGGCGGCAGCAGCAGGGTGATGTCGCGAAGCATGGTGCGGCGCAGATCGGCCGGGCTGAGGTGGTCGCTGGCAATGATGAACAGGAAGAGACCCCAGAAGGCGCGCCACAACAGATCGGCCAGCGCACCGAGATCGGCCATCGGCCAGGCCTGTTCTTTGGCCAGGCCGATCAGCAATTGCACGAGACTGCGTTTGAGCGCTGCGCGCAGTTCCAGGTAGCGGCTGGCAAACGGGCTTTCGGCACTGGTGATGAGCAGCGCGGCGACCTCGCGCCAGGTCCGGCGGTCGACCAGGGCGAAGGATTCTTGCGCTACGATCAGGAAGAAGTCGGCGATGGTGTCGCGCGGATCGTCATCCCGGCTGATCGAGCGTGTTTCCAGGCGAGCGACCACACGGGCGTTCTCCTCGACCATCAGCTCAAGCAGAAGATCGCCCTTGGCGGGGAAGTAGTTAAAGACCGTGCCTTCGGCGACGCCGGCGGCTGCGGCAATATCAGATACCGCGACGGCGCCATAGCCGTGTTCACGGAACAAGGTCTGGGCGGCGTGCAGAATGCCCTGCCGCCGCTTCGCCTTGTTGCGTTCGCGAAGTCCAACCATGGGTATTTATGAGCCAGCCTCAAATATAAAGTCAACTCATAATTAGTGAAAGTCTCGACGATCTAGACGTTCAACAACAGATGCTGGCGCTCCCAGGGGCTGATGACGTCCTGGTATTCGTCGTGTTCGGCCTGTTTCACGGCGATCACGAGATCGACGAAGGTATCGCCCAGGATTTCGCGCAACTCCTTGCAGCGGTGGAGCCGTTGCAGGGCATCGGGCAGGTGGCGCGGCAGGCCCTGGCTCTTGACCAGGTAGGCATTGCCTTCCATCGACTTGTTGGGCTCGATCTTGTCCCTCATGCCGATGTAACCGCAGGCCAGTGTCGCGGCCATGGCGAGATAGGGATTGACGTCGACGCCGGGCACGCGGTTTTCGATCCGGCGTCCCTTGCGGTCGGATTCCGGCACACGCAGGCCGACCGTTCGGTTCTCGAAACCCCAATGGGTGTTGATCGGGGCATCGCTGTCGGCACGCAGGCGACGGTAGGAATTCACGTTTGGCGCAAACAGCGGCATGGCGCTGGCGAGGTGTTTCTGCAGGCCGCCGACATAGTGGTGGAAGACCTCTGTGTCCTTGCCCTTGGCGTCGGCAAAGATGTTCTTGCCGCCCCTGGCTTTCACGATCGACTGGTGGATATGCATCGCACTGCCGGCCTCGCCCTCGATCGGTTTGGCCATGAAGGTGCAATAGACATCGTGGCGCAGGGCGGCTTCGCGGCAAACCCGCTTGAAGACCATCACCATATCGGCAAGCGCCATGGCATCGCCGTGGTTGAAGTTGACCTCGAGCTGGGCCGGGCCGGCTTCGTGGATCAGGGTGTCGAGATCGACATTGGCCGCCTCGCAGAAATCATAGATGTCGTCGACCACGTGATCGAACTCGTTGGCGGCATCGATGCCATAGGCCTGCCGGCCGGATTCGGCGCGCCCGGAGCGCCCGACCGGGGGTTCCAGCGGGTAGTCGGGGTCGACGTTCTTGGCGACGAGGTAAAACTCAAGCTCGGGTGCCACGAACGGGACCAGACCATCGGCGGTATAGAGATCAAGCACCCGTTGCAGGACACCGCGCGGCGAGGTCTCGACCTGCGAGCCGTCGCGCCAGGTCACATGGCACATCACCTGTGCGGTGGGATCGTCATACCAGGGCACCCGGCGCAGAGTGGCGATATCGGGATGCAGGATCATGTCGGGCGAGGTTTCGTCGCCGGGATAGGGTTCGGGATATTCACCCGTCACCGTCTGGTAGAAGACGTCGCCGGGCATACGCAGTGACTTGTCGGTCAGCGAACGCAGGAAGCGGTCACGCGGCAGGATCTTGCCGCGCGGCATGCCGGTGAGATCGGTGACCATGCACTCGATCTCGTTGATGCGGTGTTCGCGCAGCCAGGCTTCGGGATCAGAAGTCATGAGAATTTCCGTGGTTAAGCCGCGTCCGACGCGGCAGTCATCGATCGCGCCTGACGATAGGCGCGACAGGCCCCGCCTAAGGCAGTGAAAAGAGCGTGGTCAAAGGCGCGTTCGTGATAACGCCATTCCGGGTGCCATTGCACGCCAAGTTGCAGGGTCTCGGCGCCACGGACCGAAAGCGCCTCGATGTGCCCGTCGGGCGCGACCGCTTCGACCTGCAGGCCCTGCGCGGGCTGGTCCACGCCCTGGCCATGGATCGAGTTCACCGTGAAATGGTCGAGTCCGGTGATCTGTTCGAGTGCCCCGCCCTTTGTGAGGCTGACATCATGGGCCGGTCCGTATTGTATTTCCTTCGGGTCGTCCTTGTTCTCGCGGTGATCCATCCGGCCTTCAATCTCTTCGACATGCTGGTGGAGCGTACCGCCCAGCGCCGCATTGAGTTCCTGGATGCCGCGACAAACCGCCAGAAGCGGAATCTGGCGTTCAACAACACGTCGAATCATCGGCAGGGTCAGTGCGTCGCGCTGGTCATCGAGCAGCGTGGTTTCCCGGGGCTGATGGCCGCCATAGTGATGGGGTCCAACATTGCTCGGACTGCCGGTGAGAAACACGCCGTCGATCCGGTCGAGCAGAGCGTCGATCGAATAGAGACTCTCCAGCGGTTCGAGATCGCTGCCCCTTCCAAAACATGGCAACAGCATCGGCATGGCACGTGCGCCATGGGCCACGGCATTGATGTATTTCTCGCCGACGACATGCATCGCATGGATGCCGATCTGTCGGAGGTCGCAGGGGATGCCGACAAGCGGCAGGG
>JABIUG010000221.1 GCA_018700655.1 Rhodospirillaceae bacterium
CCCCTGCTTGATGTTTGCCAGGCTGTTCCCGCCGATCCGCCACCCGAGGCGTTGCGTGCACATGTGGCAGCACGCGCCGGCGATCCCGCAACTGCGAAATACACCGATATCTTCGGCCTGGAGCCTCTGCGTGAGGCCCTGGCCGGTGACATCCGGTCGATCTATGGCGGAGACGTTGCCGCCGCCGACACCATGATTACGGCAGGCTGCAATCAGGCATTTTTCAACACAATGGTCGCCTTGGCAGGCGAGGGCGATCACATCCTTCTGCCCGCCCCCTGGTACTTTAACCACGAGATGACAGCCGACATGCTGGGGGTCGGCGTGGTGCCAGTACCGTTCCGGCCTGAGCGTGGCGGCGTGCCCGACCCTGAGGATGCGAGGCGTCTGGTCAACGAACGCACGCGCGCGATCGTACTGGTTTCACCCAACAATCCGACCGGCGCGGTTTATTCCAGCGAAATTCTGGAAGCCTTTCTGGACGTTGCCCGCGACGCCGGTTGTGCCCTGGTTGTCGATGAAACCTATCGCGATTTCCTGAACGTCGGCGAACGCCCCCATGATCTCTTTTCGCATACCGAATGGCGCGGCACGCTGGTTCACCTCTACAGCTTCTCGAAAGTCTATTGCCTTACAGGCTACCGGGTCGGTGCTGTCGTGGCCGGCGCTGCCATGATGGCTGCTCTGGAGAAGGTGACCGACTGCGTCCAGATCTGTGCGCCTCATCTGGGCCAGGAGGCTGCGCGATACGGCATCGGACACCTGAAGGAATGGCGACAAGGCAATGCGGTGGTCATGGCCGGCCGTGCCGAAGCGCTGCGCCGGGCCTTTACGCGCAACGACCTGCGTTATGAGTTGGTCAGCGCAGGCGCCTATTTCGCCTATGTCCGGCACCCGTTCGCAGGCAGGAGCGATGTCGAGGTGGCCCAGGGGTTGGCGCGTGAACAGGGATTGCTTGCTTTGCCCGGAAGCTGGTTCGGCCCCGATCAGGAACGTTACCTGCGTTTCGCCTTTGCCAATCTTGATGAAGCCGTCATGCCTGCCATCGTCGAGCGCCTCACCGCCAGCCAGGTTTGAGCAGTTCAGATCGGATCGCGTTAAGCCTGTATCGCAATCGATCCAGACTTAACGCGATCTGCTCTAGCGCTCGCGCAGGGCTTCGTGGCGCAGCTTGAGCACCGGCTTCAGGAGATAGTCCAGGACCGAGTTCGATCCGGTGTGGATGTCGAGTGTCGCCTCCATGCCCGCGGTGACCGGATACTCGCCGGGCTCGCTGCCCAGATAGGATCCGTCGGTTGTCGCTACGACCCTGAAATAGGTGTTGCCGGACTCGTCCTGCTGACTGTCGGGTGAGACCAGAATGACCTCTGCTTCCAAACCGCCATAACGAATGTAGTCGTAGGTTGAGACCTTGACGGTTGCTGCCTGCCCTACGCGCACATAGCCGATGTCCTGCGGGTTCAAGCGCGCTTCGACCACGAGTTGGTCGTCCGAGGGCACGATATCCATGATTGCTTCGCCGGGGCGGACAACCGCACCAATGGTGAAAAAGCGCAGGCTTTTGACGATGCCATCGATCGGACTCATGATCAGCGTTCGCCTTGAGATCGAGGTCGCCTTGATGATTTCTTCGGCGATCGTATCAATCTGGATTTCGACATTGGCGAGTTCTTCGAGAGCATTGCGCTCGAAGGCAAGTTCGGCTTCGCGCATGCGTTCCTTGGCTTCGGCCAGAGCCGAATCTGCGCCGGGAAGGCTGGCCTCGACGGTTGCCAGCTGGCCCTGGATCTGGTCGACCGCGATCTTGCGCGCCAGATGATCCTGCAGGGAAATCAGCCCATCGGTGATCAGGTCTTCTGCCATGTAAAAAGCTTCTCGGGCGAGGGCGAGTTGGCTGCGCAGTGCGCCGGCCTCCTCTTCGAGCTGACGAAGATCGGACTCGCGCTGGCGGACCTGCTCTTCGGCTGAAAGGGCTGCGCTTTCCATCTCGGCGCGCCTGGCATTGAGCGAGTTGATTTCGTTCTGTGCCATTTGCGTCCGGCGCTCCAGGACGTCCTCGGGAAAATCGGGAGAACCGCCGTGGGCTTCGGCGAGCAGGCGGGCTCGACGAAGCATCAGGCCGTCGAGCGTAACCTGAAGTTCAGCCTCTCTGCCCTGCGATGCGTTCAGGTCAAGCCGCACCAGCGGTGATCCGGCAACCACCCTGTCGCCCTGGTTCACAAACATTTCCTCGATGATGCCGCCTTCAAGATGCTGGATCGTCTTCACTTGACCCTGGGGCACGAATTCGCCGGTCGCCGTCGCGACCTCGTCAAGTTCAGCCTGCGATGCCCAGGCCCCCAAAATGATCAGCAACACCATGATGGCCCAGCCGAAGAACCGGATGGCGCTTGCCTTGGTCTGTTTCTGAAGGTCGTCGAGCTCACTCATTCCCCGGCCTCCGCCGCGGGGGTGTTGGCCGCCGCGTTTGCCTGTGGATCGCCTGTGTTGTCGGCCACTGCCTTTTTGGGCGTTCCGAACATCTTGGCCAGCACCTCGCGGGTCGGCCCGGCGATCGCGACCTTGCCTTTTTCCAGCCCGACAATGTGGCGGCAGGCAGCGAGCA
>JABIUG010000222.1 GCA_018700655.1 Rhodospirillaceae bacterium
ACGTTGCGCGGGCAGAACAAGCGACAACAAGCAGGAAACACGGGACCAGGCATGAAGTTTTTTGTTGATACCGCAGATGTTGACGAGATTCGTGATCTTGCCGCGACCGGCATGGTCGATGGCGTCACGACCAACCCGTCGCTCGTCGCCAAGAGCGGCCGTGACTTCATCGATGTGCTCAAGGAAATCTGTGACATCGTGCCGGGTCCGGTCAGCGCCGAAGTCACAGCGACCGACCATGAGAACATGCTGGCCGAAGGGCGCAAACTTGCTGAAGTCGCGCCCAACGTCACGATCAAGGTGCCGCTCACCTGGGACGGCCTGAAGACCTGTCGGGTGCTCACCAGCGCCGGCACGCAGGTCAACGTCACGCTCTGCTTCTCGGCCAACCAGGCGCTGCTTGCCGCCAAGGCCGGCGCGACCTTCGTTTCGCCCTTTGTCGGCAGGCTCGACGACCTGGGCCTGGAAGGCATGGAGCTGATCAGCGAAATTCGCACGATCTATGACAACTATGCCGCACTCGACACCCAGA
This sequence comes from Rhodospirillaceae bacterium, assembly GCA_018700655.1. Lineage (GTDB taxonomy): Bacteria > Pseudomonadota > Alphaproteobacteria > SP197 > SP197 > SP197. The sequence continues at coordinate 533 of JABIUG010000222.1, forward strand.
TCCTGGTCGCATCGATTCGTTCGACCAATCATCTCAAGCAGGCCGCGCTGATCGGGGCCGATGTCTCGACCATTCCACCGGCCGTGCTGCGCAAGCTGGCGCACCACACCCTGACCGATCAGGGTCTGGCAGCGTTCCTCGCCGACTGGCAGAAATCCGGACAGGCGATCCTTTAGGATCGACAACAGGCCATGCCAAGCAAACCCGATCCTGCCGCTGCCCCACCACCTGAAACGGTGGCGGCCGACTGGGTCGAGGATTACCTGCGACTCCATCCCGATTTTCTCGTCCAACAACCCGGGCTGATCGATGTGTTGTCACCGCCGCAGCGTGACATGGGCGACAATGTTCATGATTGGCAGGCCCATCTGATCCAGCGCCTGCGTGACGACGCCGCTACCGTCCACGACGAACAATACAATCTGGTCGAGAGGACCCGCCGCGAACGATCCCTGCAGGATCGTATCCACGCTGCCGCTCTGGCCATGATCGGCGCGGTCGATCTGGACCATCTGGTTGAGATCACGACGTCGGATCTGGCTATCCTTCTTGGTGTCGATGTCGTGACCCTGGCCGTGGAAACCCAGTGCTCTGACGGCCAGGCACGTGTCACCTGTGGCGTGCGCTGTGTCGTGCAAGGCACCGTGGACGCCATGATGGAAGACGATCGTGACGTCGTTCTGCGCGCCCCCGCCCATGCTGATGAAGAACTGTTCAAGGGCGCGTCATCGCTGGTCTTGTCCGAGGTGATCGTGCGATTCGGCGGCCATGACGGGTTGCCCCTGGGCCTGCTCGCCCTGGGCTCGCGCCATGAAGACCATTTCCAGCCCGGCGATCCGGTCAATCTCTACCGCTTCCTGGGCAACGTGCTGGAGCGCTGCCTGCGCAAGAAGCTGGGGTTGCCCCACTGACCGGGCAGAACATCCGGCTGGATGCCGTCATCGCGGCCTGGCACGAGCAGCTCAGCAGTGAGCGTCGTGCATCGCCACACACCGTATCGGCCTATCGCCGTGACCTTGGCTCCTTCCTCGCTTTTGTTGCCGGACATCTGGGCCAAGCACCGTCACTCGCACTGCTCGAGGGCCTGAAGCCTGCTGATCTGCGGGCATGGCTTGCCGGTCGTGCGCGCGAAGGCTTGGCCAAGACTTCGACAGCCCGGTCGCTTTCGGCGGTCAAAAGTTTCTTCCGTTATCTCGACCGCGAAGGGCTCGCTTCAAACGCAGCGGTCAGCACGATCCGGGCGCCCAAGCTGCCGCGCCAGGTGCCACGAGCCCTGACCCAGGACGAATCAACCGACGTTCTGGCCCTGGCCGATGATCCCGACCAACCCCGTTGGGTCACCCTGCGTGACCTTGCCCTGCTGCTCCTTCTTTATGGCGGCGGTCTGCGCATCGGCGAAGCGCTGGGTCTTGATGTTCGCCATGTCCGCAATGCCGGCGAGACCATACGGATCACGGGCAAGGGCGGCAAGGAACGGGTCGTTCCCTTGCTGCCGAAGGTCCGTGAAGCACTTCTTGCCTATCTCGAGTGCCGCCCTGATGGCGCACCGGGCTCCAGTCCTCTTTTCATCGGGGTCCAGGGGAAACGCCTGAACCCTGCGGTCGCGCAACGGCGCTTCCGCCTGTTGCGGACGATGCTTGGCCTGCCGACCAGTGCAACGCCTCATGCGATGCGCCACAGCTTTGCGACTCATCTGCTGGGCAGTGGCGCCGATCTGCGGACCATCCAGGAACTGCTGGGCCATGCCAGCCTTTCAACGACGCAGCGTTACACCGATGTCGACGCCGAAGGCCTGCTTGAGGTCTACCGCAACGCTCACCCCCGCGCGTGACGGCCAAGCAGTAGGAGGCAGGCCAGGCCGATCAGGCCAAAGCTGCCGATCAGGCTGTAGGTCAGGCCCCAGGCCAGCACCGACGTTTGACCGCCTGACACATCGAGCACGGCACCGGCCATCATCGGCCCAAACAGGGCGCCGCTGAAGCCGATCACAGAATGCACCGCCATGGTTGCACCGCGATGGCCTTCCGGTGCCATGGCAATGGCGCCGGCTGTGATCGCCGAAGAATCAGCTTGGATCGTGGCGGCATAAACGAGGCAGAGCGAGACCACGAGCCAGAACGGCAGGGTGATGGAAAACCCGGTTGCACAGGCGGTCAGCGCCGAGATCACCATCACCACCGAAATCAGCCGCACGCGCCCGAAACGGATCGCCAGTTCCGCACCTGTGATGCTCGACGCCACCGCGATGAAGGAAACAGCCATGGCAACAAACGCCGCGTCGATTTCACCGGTCATGCCGCTGAAGCCCATGCTGACGACCAGGAACGGCACCAGCCAGGAGCGCATCGCAAAGAGCTCGGCGGTGTGCCCGGCATAGGCCAGAACATAAGCCATGGTCTGTGGAGCGCGCAGAACCGGGCGCAGGTCAAAAGCATGACGCCGCGGTTGGGCACCCTGATCGGGCTGCCTGGGCCGGACCAGAAACCAAATGGCCAAACCACCGATCACCGGGCCCAGCGCGACCAGCGCGAAGGTCCACTGCCAGTCCACCATCCCGAGAATCATGCCCGACAGGGCAAAGGATGTGCCCGAACCAACGCTGAACGATGAGGTATAAAACGCCACGGCGCGTGGCAGATGCCCGGGGGCCAGCCGGTCGGTCAGGATTTTCAGGCCCGGCATGTAGGTGCCGGCCAGGCCCGCACCGGCGACGGCGCGCCAGGCCATGGCAGACCAGAATCCATCGGCGGCAACGGCCATCCCGACAAGCCCGAGAGCCGTGAGGCCACAGCCAATCAGCACAATGCCGCGGGCGTCGCGATGATCCGTCACCGAGACCAGAAACGGCACGGCCAGACAGAACCCGCCGAACAGGATGCCCGATATCCAACCTGCCTGCGTGTTGGTCAGTTCCCAGGCGGGCTGCAAAACCGGGAGCGCTGACCAGTAGGTTGCGAACCCGGCCATGGCGCAGGTTTGGGTCAGGCACAAAAGCGCAACCAGCAGAACAGGACGGCCTTCGATATGGCGCGCCAGCGCAATCACCTTAAGAACCTCACCGGCACGGGCGTCCGTGCCCAACAGCGATCAGAAATGAATCGCGCGATTGGCGACCGCGAGAGCCGCTTCGCGCACCGCCTCAGAGAACGTCGGGTGAGCATGGCAGGTCCGCGCGATATCCTCTGATGAAGCGCCGAACTCCATTGCAACGGCGGCTTCGGCAATCAGCTCGCCGGCGCCGGAGCCCAGGATATGGACACCCAGGACACGGTCGGTCTTGGCATCAGCCAGGATTTTCACCATGCCCGCGGTCTGGTCATAGGTCCGTGCCCGGCTGTTGGCCATCATCGGGAACTTGCCCACGACATAGTCGGCGCCGTCGGCCTTGAGATCTTCTTCGGTCTTGCCGACCGAAGCCGCCTCCGGGTCGGTATAGACCACACCGGGAATGACGCCGTAGTTCACATGGCCGGGTTTACCCGCAATGATTTCGGCAGCAGCCATGCCTTCATCTTCGGCCTTGTGGGCCAGCATCGGCCCCTTGATGCAGTCGCCGATGGCATAGATTCCGGCAACGCTGGTCCCGAAATGGTCGTTGATCGCGACCCGCCCCCGGTCATCCATCTCGACACCGACTTCGGCAAGACCCAGGCCTTCGGTATAGGGTTTGCGCCCTACCGACATCAAAACGACATCGCAGGCGATGGTTTCGGCATCACCGCCCGCGGCCGACTCGACCGTGAGCTGCAGTTCCTTCTTGGTCGTTTTCACACCGGTCACCTTGGTGCCCAGACGGAACGTCATGCCCTGGCGTTTGAGGGTTCGGTGAAAGTCCTTGGCGATGTCACCGTCCATGCCGGGCGCGAGGCGGTCGAGGAATTCGACGACCGTGACTTCGCTGCCCAGACGCCGCCAGACCGAACCCATTTCCAGGCCAATGAAGCCGCCGCCGATCACGACCATGCGCTTGGGTACTTTCGGCAGCGCCAAGGCGCCGGTCGATGACACGATGCGTTTCTCGTCGATCTCGATCCCAGGAAGACCGGCCACATCGGATCCCGTCGCGATCACGATGTTTTTCGTCTTCACCTGGGTTCCATCGACATCAACCGTTCCGGCATCAACGATTTTTCCGGTGCCGGAGAGGTGGGTGATCTTGTTTTTCTTGAAGAGGCCGGCAATGCCCTTGGTCAGCGTGTCGACCACCTTGTCCTTGCGTTCCATCATAGTCGGCAGGTCAAGCTCGACCCCGGCGACTTTGATGCCGTGATGTCCGAGATGGCCATTGGCCTGCTCGTAAAGTTCCGAGGATTGCAGCAGAGCCTTGGAGGGGATGCAGCCGATATTGAGGCAGGTTCCGCCCAGGGCTGCGCGCTTCTCGACACAGGCAGTTTTCAGACCAAGCTGGGCACAGCGAATAGCACAGACATAACCGCCCGGCCCCGCACCGATCACCACAACATCAAAGCTCTCATCGGCCATCATGACCTCCCAAACTCACGGGCCCAATCGGCGCATCAGAAACAATGCGGCTACTGAACCCCAACCAGTTGAACGTCCTAAACTTCGAACAGCAGCCGCTGGGGATCTTCGATCGCATCCTTGACGCGGACCAGGAAGGTCACCGCCTCGCGGCCATCGATGATCCGGTGATCGTAGCTCAGTGCCAGATACATCATGGGTCGAACCACGACCTCACCGTTGATTGCGACCGGGCGCTCCTGGATCTTGTGCATGCCCAGAATGCCCGACTGCGGCGGGTTGAGGATCGGCG
>JABIUG010000223.1 GCA_018700655.1 Rhodospirillaceae bacterium
CCCCAGCGTTTGACAGTGCCTTGCTGATGACCAGCACGGCCAGCACCGTGACAACCGCGGGATGGCCGAATCCCTGGAAGACATCGCCGGTGGGGATCAACCCTGTTGCCGCAGCAGCCATCAGACCGCCAAAGGCTACGAGGTCATAACGCCACCGGCCCCATACAAAAAGCACCGAAAGCACCACGACAATGACGCAGATCGTGATCTGGTCAGCGGTCATGGCGGCACCTGCCGGGACGGTGAGTTCTAGCCGATGTTGAAATCAATGCCCTGGGCCAACGGCAGTTCGCGTGAATAGTTGATCGTGTTGGTCGCGCGACGCATGTAGGCGCGCCATGCGTCGGAACCGGATTCACGGCCCCCGCCGGTCTCTTTTTCACCGCCGAATGCGCCGCCGATTTCCGCGCCCGACGGGCCGATGTTGACGTTGGCGATGCCGCAATCGCTACCTTCGTCCGACAGGAAGGTTTCGGCTTCACGGATGTCGTTGGTGAAGATGCAGGACGATAGCCCCTGGGGCACGCCATTATGCATGGCGATCGCCTCATCCAGGTTGCTGTAACGCATGGCATAGAGAATGGGTGCAAAGGTTTCTTCGGTGACGACGCTGGTCTGTCCGGGCATCTCGGCGATTGCCGGGCGGACGTAATAGGCATTCGGAAATTCCGTTTCCAGCAGCCGCTCACCACCGGTGACCTTGCCGCCTTGATCGACCGCTTGCGACAGCGCAGCCTGCATCGATTGAAAGGCACGACCGTCCGTGATCGGGCCGACCAGGGTGCCGGCCTTCAGGGGATCGCCGACCGGGACGCTGGCATAGGCAGCCTTCAGTCGATCCAGCAGATCGTCATAGATGCTGTCATGGGCGATCAGGCGGCGCAGGCTGGTGCAGCGCTGCCCTGCGGTGCCGACCGCAGAAAAGACCAGGCCGCGTACGGCCAGATCCAGATCAGCGGTCGGGGCGATGATGGCGCCGTTGTTGCCGCCAAGTTCCAGCAGGTAACGCCCCAGCCTTGCCGCGGTGCGGTGAGCGACCTCGTAACCCATGCGTACGCTGCCGGTGGCGCTGACCAGTGCGACATCGCGGTTGTCGACCAGGCGTTCGCCGACGTCCTTTTCACCGATCACGATCTCGAGCAGGCCCGACGGCACATCGAACGAACAGGCCTGTGCAGCCTTGAACAGAAGACGTTTGCAGGCAATCGCGGTCAACGGGGTCTTCTCGGATGGTTTCCAGACCATGGTGTTGCCGCAGACCGCAGCGATCGCATAGTTCCAGGACCACGGCGCCACGGGAAAATTGAAGGCGGTGATGCAGCCGACCACACCCATGGGATGCCAGGTTTCCATCATCCGGTGCCCGGGGCGTTCGGAAGCCATGGTCAGACCATAGAGCTGGCGTGACAAGCCGACCGCGAAGTCGCAGATGTCGATCATTTCCTGGACTTCGCCCTTGCCTTCTTCGAGGATCTTTCCGGCCTCAAGGGTGACAAGAGCACCCAGTGCGTCCTTGTGTTCGCGCAGGGCGTTGCCCAGCAATCGCATGACCTCACCGCGTTGTGGCGGAGTCAGGGCACGCCAGGCTTTTTGCGTTTTGACCGAGCGTGCGACTGCCGCATCGACTTCGTCGGGTGCTGTCCTTCGAACCTTGGCGATGACCGAGCCGTCGATCGGCGTTACGACGGAAAGATCGCCTCCAGTGAAGAACGCCTCGCGGATGTCGCTGTCGTTCAGCCCCAGTTCATCGAAGATTGCTTGTGTATTCATGGCATCTGTTCCGTTTTACGTGGCGGCCTTCATAGATCGGATCATGGCCTGCCGGAATCACAGTGTGCCACGGAACCGTGGGCGGGTTGCGGCCTGGAGTCTCGAAGCAATCAGGCAGGTTGGGCGTGCTTGTCTGTCACTGCTGGGGGCTGGGCGGTGGTTTCCCCGCCTTCGATGATCAGGCGGCTGCGTGGCCAGGTCGCGGTGACGGTGGTGCCTTCACCGACCACGCTGGCGATTTCCAGCGTGCCGCCATGCAGCTCGACCAGGCCTTCACGATCGCAAGACCCAGACCGGTGCCCTGGCGTTGCTTCGAGGTCTTGGCCTGGACAAAGGGTTCGGTGATGCGGTCAAGGATTTCGGCCGGGATACCGATGCCGCTGTCGGCCACGGCGATGATCAGGTCGCCGTTCTGGGCCATCACCGCCCTGGTCGATACGGTGCCACCGGGATCGGTGAACTTCACGGCATTGGACAACAGGTTGAACAGAACCTGTCTGACCGAACGTTCATCGGCGCGAAGCTCGGGCAGACCATCCTCGATCTCGGAGACCATGCTGACATCGCCCTTTTCGACCAGAGGCCGCATCAGGCGCAGGGTTGCTGCTGTCATGTCGGCAATATCGATGTTGTCGTCTTCGAGTTGCAACTCGCCCTGTTCCATCTTGGCGAGATCAAGGATCTCGTTGATCAGACCGAGCAGATGTTTGCCGCTGAAGTGGATGTCACCGATGTATTCCTTGTAACGCTCATTCTCCATCGGGCCCAGAATCTCGGCCGACATGGTTTCGGAGAAACCTATAATGGCGTTCAGCGGCGTCCTGAGCTCATGGCTCATGCTGGAGACTAAACGCGAAATCGCATGATTGGCGTGTTCCAGCTTCAGATTGGCCGCCACGAGCGCCTGCTCAGCCCGCCTGCCTCGCCTTGCCATAGGCACCCAGACGGTCACGTTCGTGCGGTGCTTCCAGCTTTTCGACATCACACAACGCCACCACGCTTTGCGGGTTGGGGTAGCCCAGGATATCGCCATAGGCGTTGTTGCAGAACAGGATCTGGTTGTTGCGATGGATCATCACGCCCTGGATCGACTCTTCGATCAGCATGCGGAAGCGCGATTCACTGGTGCGCAACTTGGCCGACCGCCGCTCGACGTCCTGTTGCAGCGTGATCGTCGTTTCCTTCAGGTTGCGCTGGCGCGCACGGCTCAGCATCAGGCCCAGAACGATCAGGGTGGCGAGCAGAATGACACCCGCGACGACATACTGCAGGCGCAGCTCAGAAAGGTTGGTGTCGACCACATCATCAGGCGCGGTCAGCGCAAGGACCAGGGTCTTGTCGCCGACCGGCACATGGCTCCACGAGGTCATGAGGCGTTCGTCGCGGCCATCATCGAACATGATCAGATCGCCGGCCCCGGAAGGCTCCGTCAGCATGCGTCGTACCGAAGCCGCCGCCTGGCCCGGCCTTCCAGGCCGGCGAGTAGATCACTGCCAACCTCGGTGTCCTCTGAAGCGAACAGCACGACACCCTGTTGGTCGATGATCGTCGCCGAGCCCAGCCGCCCGGCACTGATTGGTTCGACGAACCGGCCGATCGGTCCGGCAAGGTCACCGAATGCCACCAGAATTCCCAGGACTTGATTGCTTCCGATCAGCGGTCGGTAGACCACGACCGAAAACCCGTCGCGATAGGGGGCAATGGCCAGATGAGTCTGCGGATTTTGAACAAGATCAGGCAGGGAAAAGAGAACCTGCACGGTATCCTTGACATCGGGGATGTCTTCGACGTCTGTGATCGGTCCATAGAGTTGTTTCGCCACGACCGAACCGTCAGGCTCAAACAGCACGAGCGGTATCAGATCGACCCTGGCGTGGTTGACCAGGACCAGCCTCAGCGCGGTCGGTGAGGTCGCCTGTTGGCCCAGCAACGTTGTCAGCTGATCGCCTGCCAGTTCGGTGCGCTGGAGATAGGTCTCGTCGAGGTTTTCGGAAAGCGCACGTGCCGCGATGCCGGTGATCGCGGCCTGCTCGTCGTTGAAATTCGCGCGATAACGTTCGACAGCCAGGGAATCCAGCCACGACACGGCCATGACGAGCACCAGCATCGCGACGGCACCAATCACCATCACGGCCCAGGTCGTGGCCCGCAAGCTGCGCGTCGAGCGCGAGAAAGGATTACTATCGGTCACGTCGCCGCCTGTGCGTCGTCGAAAGTTCCAAGATTGGTCATGTCGTGTTCATTGCGACGGATCCCAGCGTCGTCCCGGGATCATACACCATCTGCCCGGTCGAGTGCCATGGGTCTCGCGATGATCTGTAGAAAGGTTCGCCTAACTGTGATCGTTGCCGATGCGCGCGCGCAGGATGTAGTTCACTGCAGTATCGCGTCCCAGTGACCAGCGGTTGGCAAGCGGGTCGAACACTAGGCCTGTAACGTCCTCGACTTGGGCGCCGCCGGTGCGCAGATCGCGTGCTAGTTCGGACGGTTTCACGAATTTCGACCAGGTATGGGTGCCACGCGGGACCCATTGCAGGATGTATTCTGCGCCCACGATGCCGAGCGCATAGGATTTGGCCGTGCGGTTCAGGGTCGACAGCAGGATCACTCCGCCGGGACGCACACAGGCGCAGCAAGCTGCCACGAATGCGGCGCGGTCGGCGACATGTTCGACAATCTCCATCGCAACCAGGGCATCAAAACGCTCACCCGAAGCCGCCAGTGCCTCGATCGTCTCCATGCGGTAGTCGATCGCCAGGTCTGATGTTTCGGCATGGGAGCGCGCGACGTTGATCGCCTCGTGCGAAGCATCGACGCCTGTCATATCGGCGCCCAGCCGGGCGAGCGGTTCGGTGACGAGGCCGCCGCCGCATCCGATGTCGGCGATCGAAAGGCCCTGCAATGGCCGGTCTGTTGCCGCATCAAGGCCAAAGTGTCCTCTCAGGCTGTCACGCAGATAGCCGAGCCTGACCGGGTTGAGCCGGTGCAGGGGTTTGAAGGGGCCATCCTGATCCCACCAGTGGTCGGCGACCGCGGAGAAGTTTTCGATCTCGCGGGAATCGACGGTGTTGGGATGTTCCGTTGTGGTCTGGTCTGCTTGCGTCGTCATGGCGGCAAGAGTATGTAGGCCGCGCTCCGCGTCGGGAAGCCCAAAACACATACGGCTGTCCATCAAGAGGTCCAAATTCCGCGGGTTCAGGTGACACCATGTCTCTTATTGTTCAAAAATTCGGCGGCACATCGGTTGGCGATCTCGAACGCATCGCCAAGGCTGCGGTGCATGTCAAACGTGCGATTGATGACGGCCATCAGGTCGCGGTTGTTGTTTCGGCCATGTCGGGAGAAACCGACAGGCTGGTCGGGCTGGTTGACGGCGTCGAAAAGGACCTGGATCGCCAGGAACATGATGCCATCGTCGCCAGTGGCGAACAGGTCACGGCAGGCCTGATGGCGCTGACGTTGCAGAAGATGGGCGTGCCGTCGCGCTCCTGGCAGGGCTGGCAGGTGCCGGTGATCACCGATGAAAGCCATAGCCGCGCCCGGGTCCAGGAGGTCAAGCCGCACAACCTCAATGCCTGTATCGATGCTGGCGTCGTTCCCATTGTGACGGGTTTTCAGGGGGTGACCCAGGAAGGGCGTATCACGACACTGGGTCGTGGTGGATCCGATCTCAGCGCCGTCATTCTTGCCGCGGCGCTGGGTGCCGAACGCTGCGATATCTTCACTGATGTCGAAGGAGTCTTTACCTGCGATCCGCGGGTCGTTGCCAAGGCCCACAAGCTCGATAAGATCACTTATGAAGAAATGCTGGAAATGGCATCGCAGGGCGCAAAGGTGTTGCACACCCGCTCGGTTGCCACAGCCATGAATCACCATGTCCGGCTGCAGGTCCTCTCGACCTTCACCGGCGCACCCGGAACACTGGTCGTCGACGAGGACGAAATCGTGGAACAGAAGGTTGTCAGTGGCATCGCCTATAGCCGGGACGATGCCAAGATCACCATGGTCGGCTTGCCCGACCGGCCCGGCGTGGCGGCTTCGTTGTTTGGTCCGCTCGCCGATGCCGATATCAACGTCGACATGATCGTCCAGAACATCTCGCCTGATGGCGATGCGACCGACCTGACGTTTACGGTCGCCAAGGGTGATCTCGATAAGGCACTTCAGGTTATCCATGACTCCAATGGTAATCTGGGCGCACGACGGATCGAGCCGGACCCCGATGTCGTCAAGGTTTCGGTGATCGGCGTCGGCATGCGCAGCCACGCGGGTGTCGCAGGCAGCATGTTCGAGGCGCTCGCTGAAAAGGGGATCAACATTCAGTTGATCTCGACGTCCGAAATCAAGATCAGCGTCCTGATCTCCGAAGACTATCTGGAGCTGGCGCTGCGCGCTCTCCACACTGCCTATGGCCTGGATACCGATGAGTAACCTGGCCCATGCCCCGGGATAACGGGCTGACCAGGCTGGAGGCACTCTGGGCGCCTGGTTGCGCCCTGCTGGGTGTTGAATACGCCATTATGGGCGGCGCCATGACCTGGGTTTCGGAACGTAATCTTGTGGCGGCGATCTCAAACG
>JABIUG010000224.1 GCA_018700655.1 Rhodospirillaceae bacterium
ATCCCATCGCAGCGGTTACAAAGGATCTCAACGGCACACAGCTGACCGAGATTGGCCTGCTGACGGAAGCCGGGGCGGTTGCCTTTTCGGATGGCCTCAACACCATTATGAACGCCAATGTTCTGCGCCGCGCGCTGTCTTACGGCACGACCTTCGATGCGCTGATTATTCACCACGCCGAAGAAATGACGCTATCGGGTTCCGGCGCGATGAACAGCGGCGAGATCTCGACCCGCCTGGGCCTGCCGGGTATGCCCGCCGAGAGCGAAGCGATCATGGCCGCCCGCGACATCCGCCTTGCCGAGATGACCGGAGGACGTCTGCATCTGGCCCATGTGACGACAGCTGAAACTCTCGATCTCGTGCGCGAGGCCAAGGACAAGGGGATTCGTGTCACCGCCGATACCGCACCGCATTATTTCGCACTGAACGAAAACGCCGTGGGCGACTACCTCACCTTCGCCAAGGTCCGCCCGCCGCTGCGATCCGAAGACGACCGCCAGGCTGTTGTGGCCGCCCTGAAGGACGGCACAATCGACGCCGTAACGACTGACCACGCGCCCCATGATCAGGACAGCAAACGCCAGCCGTTTGTTCAGGCTGCGTTCGGCATTGTCGGGCTGGAAACCATCCTGCCGTTGATGCTGGAACTGGTGCACAACGGCCATCTGTCCCTGATCGATGCCATGGCGACCGTCACTTGCGGGCCGGCAGATCTGCTGAAACTCGGGGCCGGCAGGTTGGAGATCGGCGGGCCGGCTGACCTTGTCCTGATCGACATGGATAGCCCCTGGCGGGTCGACAGCAAGGCGTTCCAGAGCAAATCGAAGAATTCGCCGTTCGATGGCAGGCCTGTTCAGGGGCGTGTGGAGCGCACGGTGGTCAGTGGCCGCACGGTTTACCACCGCACCCGACAGCCCGGCTCGGCCTGATCAAGACCCCGGTAGTTGCTGATCAAGGCAGGGTCGCGTTTGAGGCTGGTGCGTGAGACCATGGCCGCGCTACGACAGCCTGGAGCCGCATAACCGTGTTCGACGACCGCATTCTTTCGATCGAGGCCCTGCCCTTTCTCGGGCCCTATGCGGTCTGTGCTCTTGTTGCCTATTTCCTTGGTTCCATTCCGTTCGGCCTGATCCTTACCCGGTTGGCAGGCCATGGCGATGTCCGCAAGATCGGTTCCGGCAGTATCGGCGCAACCAATGTCCTGAGGACCGGAAGCAAAAAGCTGGCAGCCCTGACCCTGCTGCTGGATGCGGCAAAAGGCGCTGCGGCGGTCTTCCTGGCCTATGATGTCGGCGGCCCTGATTTCCTGGTGATCGCCGCTGTCGCCGTCATGGTCGGCCACATGTTCCCGATCTGGCTGCGCTTCAAGGGCGGCAAAGGCATTGCAACCGGCCTGGGCGTCATCCTCTGCATCTCCTGGCCGGCCGGTCTGGCCGGCTTCGCGAGCTGGATTCTGATCGTTGCCGTTACCCATTACGTATCTCTGGCAAGCGTAATAGCCACAATATTATCAGTAGGTTATGTCTGTTATTTCACAAATGACATACAGTACGTCCAGACCGTCGCAGTCCTGTCGCTCCTGATCCTGTTCAAACATCGCGCCAACATGATGCGCCTGGTGCGCGGTGAGGAACCCAAAATCGGGAAACGCTGATGCCACTGGAACCACAGGAGCGCATGGCCCGCCTCGCGCTGGCGCGCAGCGGCGCTATTGGCCCGGTGCGGTTCCAGGAACTGTTGCGTGAATGCGGTGATGCCCGCTCCGCCCTCAGCCAGCTCCCCGACCTGATGCGCCGCGCCCGTCTGAAAACCAGCCACGTTGCGACCCTCGAACAAATCCAGGCCGAAATGACCGCGCTCGACAGGCTGGGCGGGCGTTTGATCGTGTGGGGCGACGATGTCTATCCCGCCCCACTCGCCGAAATTCACGATCCACCGCCGGTGATCTCGGCTCAGGGACGGATCGAACTTCTGGGCATGCCCATGGTTGCCATTGTCGGCTCGCGCAACGCCTCGGCCGGTGGCCGCCGTTTCACCGAAACCATGGCGCGCGATCTCGGTGAAGCCGGTTACGCCGTTGTGTCGGGACTTGCCCGGGGCATCGACGCCGCAGCCCATGGCGGCGCAGTGGATGCAGGCACGGTCGCTGTGGTCGCCGGCGGTATCGACGTGGTCTACCCGCCCAAGAACAAGGATCTGCACCACAAGATCGCCGAACAGGGCTTGATCATCAGCGACCAACCCCTCGGTCTCGTACCCCGCGCCGGGCATTTCCCACGACGCAACCGGATCGTCGCCGGCCTCGTGCTGGGTGTCATCGTGGTCGAGGCAACCGAGCGTTCCGGCGCATTGATCACCGCGCGGCTGGGTGCCGAAAACGGGCGCGACGTCTTCGCCGTCCCGGGTTCGCCCCAGGACCCGCGGGCCAAGGGCCCAAACCGCCTGATTCGCGATGGTGCGGCGCTCGTGGAAAGCGCCCAGGATGTTATCGCCGCGCTGTCGCAGCCGCTTCGTTCGATCCCGCGTTTCAGCCGTGAAGCCGAACAGGAACTTGCCTTCGATGCCCCGCTATCGCCACCGCCAGAGGATGTCGACAACGCTCCCCAGGACACCCGCGAAAGGCTTGTTTCAGCGCTCGGCACAGAACCTATCGAGGTTGACGAACTGGTACGCCGATGCCAAGTAACCCCGGCTGAGGCTCAAATTCTGTTGCTGGAATTGGAGCTTGCGGGAAGGATTGAGCGGCATCCGGGCAACAAGGTGGCCCTGGTTTCGTCCTGATCCAAAACCCGCAATTTGGTCCCGAAACATTCGCCAGAGGCACAAGCATGCAGGTTGTTGTCGTCGAGTCGCCAGCCAAGGCCAAGACGATCGAGAAGTATCTCGGCGACCACGTCACCGTGCTCGCCAGTTATGGTCATGTCAGCGATTTGCCGCCCAAGGACGGCTCGGTCATCCCGGAAAAAGACTTCGAGATGATCTATGAGACCGGCGAGCGTGCCAAGAAACCGCTCAAGGCTATCGCCGATGCCCTGCGTGGCGCCGACAGCCTGGTTCTGGCAACCGACCCGGATCGTGAAGGCGAAGCGATTTCCTGGCATGTCCTGAACTGGCTGCAACAGAAGAACCTGATCAAGGACCGCACCGTCCAGCGGGTCGTGTTTCACGAGATCACGAAGAATGCAGTGCGCGATGCGATGGCCAAGCCGCGCGACATCGATATGGACATGGTCAACGCCCAGCAGGCCAGGCGTGCACTGGATTATCTCGTCGGTTTCAATCTCTCGCCGGTGCTGTGGCGCAAGCTGCCGGGCAGCCGTTCGGCTGGCCGGGTTCAATCGGTCGCGCTGCGGCTGATCTGTGCCCGCGAGACCGAGATCGAGGTATTTGTTCCACGCGAGTACTGGACGGTCGAAGCCGACATGCTGAAAGCGGGCGGCAGCAAGTTGCTCGCACGTCTGACGCAACTTGACGGCACCAAGCTCGACAAATTCGCCCTGCCCGACCGGCCGCGCGGTGAAGCGGCTGCCCGTCGTGTCCGTGAAGGCAAGTTCACCGTCGCAACGGTCGAGCGCAAGCAGGTCAAACATAATCCCAACCCGCCCTTCATCACTTCGACGCTGCAGCAGGAAGCTTCGCGCAAGCTGGGCTTTGGCGCACGCCACACCATGCAGCTCGCACAACGCCTCTATGAAGGCACAGATCTGGGCGGCGAGACGGTTGGCCTGATCACCTATATGCGTACCGACAGTGTGGTGCTCTCGCAGACGGCATTGGACGAGGCGCGCCAGTTGATCGCACGTGATTTCGGTGAACGTTACCGGCCCGAAAAAGCGCGTTTGTTCCGCTCGTCGGCCAAGAACGCACAAGAGGCGCACGAAGCAATCCGTCCGACGTCGTTTGAACGTTCGCCCGAAGCCATGCGTCCCTATCTGGAAGCCGAACAGCTGCGACTCTACGAACTGATCTGGAAGCGTGCTCTTGCAAGCCAGATGGAACATGCCCTGCTCGATCAGGTTGGTGTCGATATCGCCAACGAGAACAAGGACGTGGTTCTTCGCACGACCGGCTCGGTCGTCGCGTTTGATGGGTTCATGCGGCTCTATCGCGAAGACCGGGATGATCCCAGTGACGAGGATGACGACAACGAACGCCGCCTGCCCGATGTGAAGGAAGGCGAAACGCTCGATGTCGGCGAGGTCCGCCCCGATCAGCACTTCACCGAACCGCCGCCGCGCTACACCGAAGCCAGCCTGGTCAAACGCATGGAAGAGCTCGGTATCGGCCGGCCTTCGACCTACGCCTCGATCATCGGTGTCCTGCAGGACCGCGAATACGTTGTCCTCGACAAAAAACGCTTTGTGCCCCAGGACCGCGGCCGCTTTGTAACGGCCTTCCTGGAGTCCTTCTTCCCGAACTATGTCGAATATGGTTTCACCGCCGGGCTTGAGCAGGAACTCGACCGTATCTCGAACGGCGACCTCGACTGGAAGCAGGTTCTGCGTGACTTCTGGGCAGCGTTCCACCTGGCGATCGAAGAAGCCAGCGAACTGGAGCGCCCCCATGTGCTCAAAGCTCTGGAAGGCGCACTCGAGCAACATATCTTCGCCAAAAGCGGTGCAGGCAACCCCCGCATCTGCCCGAAATGTGACGGTGGCAAACTCGGCCTCCAGCTCGGCAAGTTCGGTGCCTTCATCGGCTGCTCGAACTATCCCGATTGTCGTTTCACCCGCCAGCTCGCAGTCGGCGATGGAGATGATGGTGCTGCCGATGATGGCCCCAAACACCTGGGCGACGATCCCGAAACCGGCCTTGCCGTCACGCTGCGCCGCGGCCCCTACGGCCCCTACATCCAGAAGGGTGAACCCGAGGGCAAGACCAAGCCGCCACGTATCGCGGTGCCCAAGGGCATGAGCCTGGGCGAGATCGAACTCGAGATCGCGCTGCGCCTGCTCTCGCTGCCCCGCGATATCGGCAAACACCCTGAAGATGGCGAACCGATCCTGGCCGGCATCGGGCGTTTCGGCCCCTACCTCAAACACGGCAAGGGTTACGTCTCGATCCCCAAGGACGATGATGTGCTCTCCATCGGTCTCAACCGTGCAGTCGTCCTGATTGCCGAGAAGGCAGCCAAAGGCCCAGGCCAGGGTCGTGCCGCGCCACCGCTCAAGGAACTTGGCGAACATCCCGATGATCAGGCTGCAGTCGAGGTCAAGAAAGGTCGCTATGGCCCATATGTCGCGCACAAACGTACCTTCGCCTCCCTGCCCAAAGGGGTAGAGCCCGAAGACGTGACGATGGAGATGGCGCTCGAGCTTCTGGCCAAGAAGCTCGACTCTAAGAAGAAAAAGGCGCCCGCCAAAAAAGCTGTTCCCAAGAAAAAGGCAGCAGCCAAGAAGAAGGCAGGTGCCAAGAAGAAAGCGCCTGCCAAGAAGTCAGCCAAGGCCAAGAAGGCCGCGCCCGAGAGCGCTCCTGATGCCAGCCAGGAAGACTGACGGCGGGGGCTTGCCCTCTCGCGATGCGCTTCTGGCGTTCATCGCCGACAATCCCGGCCGTGTCGGCAAACGCGACATCGCGCGCGCCTTCGGCATCAGTGGCAGCCACCAGCGTGCCGAACTCAATCGCCTGCTGCGCGAGCTCAAGGATGAAGGCCAGATCGGGCGCAGCGCCGGCAAGCGGCTGGAACTGGCAGGCGACCTTCCCTCCGAACTGATCGTTGAAGTCATCCAGATCGACGACGAGGGCATCGCCATCGCCGAACCGCTGATGTGGCAGGCCGACAGCCCTCCCCCGAAGATCCCGCTGAAAGCCCAGAGCGGCGGTCGCTCGTCTCCGGCGCCGGGCCTTGGCGACCGTGCCATCATTCAAGTCCGCCACCTTGCCGATGGTGGCTATGAAGGCCATGTCCGCCGTGTTCTCAGCCCGGACCCCCAACAGGTCGTCGGTGTCTTCAAGCGCACGCCGTCTGGTGATCGTATCCAGCCGACCGACCGCAAGCAGCGCAACGAGTACCACACGGAAGTCCCGGCAGGCCTTGAGCTTGAACACGGAGATCTGGTACTGGCCGAGCCGATCCCGAGCCGGCGTTTCGGGCCTGAGTCCGCCCGCATCGTCAGACGCCTGGGAACCTGGGACGATACCGATGCCGTCAGCCTGATCGCGATCGCCGCACACGGCATCCCCACGCGTTTCCCCGATGGTGCCCTGACCGAAGCCGAAGCTGCCGCTCCCGTTGAAACGCTGGAAAAACGAACCGACCTGCGGTCCATTCCCCTGGTGACGATCGACGGCGCCGACGCACGCGACTACGACGATGCTGTTTTCGCCGAGCCGACAAAAGAACACCATTCTGCCTGGCATGCGATCGTCGCGATTGCCGATGTCACACACTATGTCCGCCCCGGCGGCGAACTCGACCGAGCTGCCTATCGTCGTGGTAACTCGGTCTATTTCCCGGATCGGGTCGTACCGATGTTGCCCGAGCGCCTTTCGAACGATCTCTGCTCGCTGTTGCCGGGCGAGGATCGCGCCTGCATGGCGGTGCACTTGTGGATCGGCAATGACGGCACCTTGCAGCACTGGAAGTTCGTGCGCGGGCTGATGCACTCTGCCGCGCGACTCATCTACGAGGAGGTCCAGGCCCATCGTGACGGCGAGGCTTCCGAGAAGACCGCGGCCCTGCCCGATGGTCTGATCGACAACCTCTATGGCGTCTATGCTGCACTGCGCCAGGCACGTGTCGAACGTGGCGCGCTGGATATCGAGCGGCCGGAACGGCAGGTCGAAATGGGTGATGACGGACGGATCGCCCGGATTTTCCTGCGCGACCGGCATGACAGTCACAAGATGATCGAGGAGTTGATGATCGCGGCCAATGTCGCGGCGGCACGCCAGCTCGAGGACAAGAACATGCCGGTGATGTACCGGGTCCACGATCAGCCCTCGGCCGAGAAAGCTGAAAACCTGCGCGAGTATCTGCAAAGCCTGGGGCTTTCGCTGCGCAAGGGATCACAGCTTCGCCCGATCGATTTCGCCCAGATCCTGAAACGCGTCAAAGAAACCGAACACAAGGACGCGGTCAACGAGTCGGTGCTGCGGAGCCAGTCGCAAGCCGAATACGGGCCGCACAATCTGGGCCATTTCGGCTTGGGCCTGACGGCCTACAGCCACTTCACCTCCCCCATTCGCCGTTATGCCGATGTCCTGGTTCACCGTGCCCTGATCCGCGCCCTGCATCTTGGCCCCGGCGGATTGCCGGACGATGCCGATGCCGCGTTCGACAAGACAGGCGTTCACCTGACAGCGGCAGAACGCCGTGCCGTGCGCGCGGAGCGCGACGCCATGGATCGCTACATGGCCGATTACATGTCGAACCACATCGGCGAGGAAATGCAGGGCCGCATCGTCGGCATTGGCCGTTTCGGCATTTTTGTGCGGATAAACGGCATTGAAGCCGACGGATTGCTTCCCGCCCGCCGGTTGCCTGGCGGCCCGTTCCGGGTTGTCGACAACCGCCAGGAACTCGAAGGCAATGGCATCGTCTTCCGGCTGGGCGATCCGGTCACGGTTGAACTGGTCGAAGCAGATGCGGTCGCCGCCACGGTCGGTTTCGATCTGGTCGAGGGCGGGGTCGAAACCAGGAAACGGCGCCCCACGAAACAGCCGCTGCGCAAGCCGCACCGGGGCAAACGACACAAGAACAAGCGCCGATAGCGGCTCGCTTTCGCCACCGGCCTGTGGATGATTGGCCTGTGGACAATTTCCGCGTATGGTCCGCTGCGCGCAGGGGGCCGGATCACGGCAATACAGGGGGCCATCATGGCAACACAGACAGCGGCTCGAATCGAGCCGCGTACCGAACAGACGCGACCGACGCCGGTCCAGAAACGATGGCTGGTTCGTGGTCTCGATCAAGCCGGTGGCAAGCTCCCCCTGTTTGACGAGGACGGTCGCGAGATCGATCCACGCACGATCAAGAGCTGCATCCGCCAGGGTTGGGCCGAACCCTGGATCGCCAATCCGATCAAGCCCGACTGGCTTGTCTGCCGTTTGACCGATGCAGGACGCGAGATCCTGGGCGGCGCCTGAGGGCTTCTGACGGCTTTACTTTCCACCGACGAACAGCAAGCATCGCGCGACGATTTTTGCTTGGCGGTTTCCCATGAGTGACGAGGTTCAAAAGGTTGTTCGCCCGCGCGATGCTGCGAGCGTCGTGCTGCTTCGCGGCAGCGGCGACACGGCAGAGGTTCTCATGGGACGGCGGCGTAAACGCGCCAGCTTCTTGCCCAACATCTATGTCTTTCCAGGCGGACGGGTCGACTATGGTGACCGTCATGCGCCCACCGGTATCACTCCGAGGAGCGAAACCACACGACTGCTGCGCCAGCACACGCCGGCGACATCTGTGCTGTCACTCACACTGGCCGGACTGCGCGAGACCCACGAGGAAACCGGCTACCTGATTGCGCGCGATGCCGATGCCGCAGAACTCGCAGCCGCGCCCGACACGCCCTACTGGAATGCCTTGCGCGAAGCCGGTGCAGCTCCTGATCTGGCACGCATGGACTACATCGCGCGTGCCCTGACGCCGACGAATTCCCCCAAACGGTTCAACACCCGTTTCTTTCTGGTCGACGCCAACGATGCGCGGGGCGAACTGATCACAGAAGGCGAACTGGAAGACCTCCATTGGGTTGCACTTGATGCTGCCCATCGCCTGCCGATCGTCGATGTCACCGAGTTCGTCCTGAACCAGGCGCGCCAGCGCTGGGTCGATCGGGACCGGGGCACCAAACAAAAGACCGTGCCTTTCCTGCATTACATCAGGAACCGTCAGCGCATCGACAATGTCTGAGGTTTCGCTGTCGCCACGCGACAGACTGTTTTGTCTGATTGCCCTGATCGGCGCCCTTGCGGTCGTCTCGACAACCAGTTCACTCACCTGGCCGATCCTTTCGGAATCCCTTCGAAATCAAGGCTTTAGCGAGCCGGCGATCAGCCTGAATGCTGCCGCACAGTTCGCCGGCATCGTGATTGTTGCCCTGTTGGCAACCAAGATCATTCCACGGCTTGGTTTCCTGCGTGCGATCATTCTGGGCCTTGTGCTGGTCGCGTCCATGCTCTTGATCCTGCCTCTGATGCGCGACTATTACGCTTGGTTTCTGATCCGGTTCGTTCTGGGCATCGGAAATTCACTGTTGTTCACGGCTGGCGACACCTGGATCAACCAGATACTCGATGATCGAGTCCGCGGTCGCTGGCTCGGCATCTACAGCACGATCGGCATGGCCGGCTGGGCTGTGGGTCCGATCATCGGCTCCCAGATGGACCCCGAAACCATCTGGCCGTTCCTGGTCGGTATCGGTGCAGTTCTGATCGCAGGCACCCTGCTGGGGCCGACACGCAAGATCGAGATCGGCTTTGGCGAGGAAGAACAGCGTGGCTCCGGTCTGGGCAAGTTGCTGCTCGTGTTTGTCGCCGCACCCACCGTATTGCTGTCATCAGCCATGTTTGGTGTGCTCGAAGGCGGCATGCAGTCCTTTGCCCATCTCTACACGATGGACGTCCTGGGCCAGGAGTTTCGCCAGATCGGATATGCCGTGATCTGGGTCGGATCGCTCGGCGCCATCTTCTTCCAGTTTCCGGCCGGCTGGCTGGCCGACAAAATGGACCGCGGCTGGCTTCTGGTGATCTGTGTGTTTGTCCTGTTGCTGGCGCTGGCTGCATTCCCCTTCCTGATCGAAGGTGGTCTCAAGCCGTGGTGGACGCTCGACGGCCTGATGCTCTGGGGCGTGATCTCTGTCTGGGGTGGCACCATGGGCGCGATCTTCACGGTGGGCATCACCTTGCTGGGCGAACGGTTCAAATCCGTCGAGCTGGTTGCCGCAAACGCGGTCTTTTCGCTCTTCTTCGGCATAGGCGGCATGGTCGGGCCGTTGATGGTCGGCACGGCGATGGAGGAAATAGGCCCCAGCGGATTCCCGCTATCGCTCGTCATCGTGGTCCTGATCTATGGCGTTTTTGCCACCTATCGCCAGATGACGAGAAAGGCGCGGATTGCGCGCGGCAAAGGTGACTGAGACTTGACAGCACGGCCTGTATCGCTATCTTCCGCATCCCTTCTGCCGACGGAAGAATCATGGCCAAGCCAACCACTATCCTCGTAAAACTCGAGAGCACCGCGGACACCGGTTACTACTACGTGACCAGGAAAAACCCGCGCACGCAGACCGAAAAGATGACGTTCCGCAAGTACGATCCGGTCGCGCGCAGGCACGTCGAGTTCAAGGAAACCAAGCACAAGTAAGCGGGCTTGCAGCTATTTGGCTGCAAACACGTTTCCTCACAGCTTCGCTAATTCTTGAGCAACCTCGTTGTCATCGTATGCAACGAGGTAAATAAACTGTGGCATAAAACGAACGCTCCTGTCCGGAACAGCTTTGTCGTGTTTCCTGACGTTCACCGGCCTTGCCGGTGCGGAAGAACACCTCTTCACATTCGAAGAACACACTGCGCTGGCGCTAAGGGATGCCGTGGCTGCATCGCACGATCTAGGCGCCGACCTACTCGATGACCTCCCGGTCGGAACGCTCCGCAGCGACGTCATCGAGAACCTTGAGCACCTCAAGGCAATCACATCTATCCGTGAGAACCGCGAAGGCCGCGATGTTGGCGGCGACACCAATATTCGGGACTGCCGTTCGACGAGCCCGCAGACGCTCGATTGTGTGTGGTTTCTGTTTGTGCCCGAGCCGCTCCGGGAAGATGCCCTGGCGGAGGGAATTTATGGCGTGACCTGGATCATGCACTTTGGCTTTGACGGCAACGACCGTCTGCAAAATATCGGGATCGAACTCCTGATCGAGCGGCTCTGATAACCGCCGCAAGACTCAGGCAGCGCACACGACCCTGTTGCGGCCGCCATTCTTGGCCTTGTAGAGCGCCTCGTCGGCCAGTCTGAACAACTCGGCGGGATCTTCGGTCTGGTCGTTCATGTTGGCGATACCGACGCTGATCGTAATGCTGAGCGCGAGCCCGTCACGGCTTGTTTCAAAGGGTTGGTTCGCCACACCGTCGCGCAGGCGTTCGGCAACCGTGTTGGCGATCTCAGGAGCTGTCTCGGGCATGACAACAACAAACTCCTCGCCGCCAATTCTGGCCGGCAGGTCGCTCGATCGTGTAAGCTTTTTCATGCGATCGGCCAACTCGACCAGGACCTCGTCGCCCACGGCGTGACCATGGGTGTCATTGACCTTCTTGAAATGGTCGACATCCAGCACGATCAGCGACAGCGGCTTGTCCCCTTCACGCGACCGATCGAACTCACGCTTGAAGTGACTGCTGAGATAACGCCGGTTATGCAATTTGGTCAGCTCGTCGATCGCAGCCATCGAGACGCTGTCTTCAAGATTGGCCCTCAGGCGATCCTGATACCGTTTGCGCCGCACCTGCATACGGGTTCGCGCGATCAGCTCGTTGCGATCGATCGGGGCCATCACATAGTCGGTCACACCAAGGTCAAGCGCCTTGGCCAGGCGTTCCATTTCGCCGTCCTCGACCAGAACAAGGATCGGCAACATGCGCGTCTGAGGCCTGCTGCGAAGCTGTAAAACGACACGAAGGCCATCTATAGACTCAAGACTGAGACTGACGATCACCGCGTCGGTGTCGGCATGGTCGGCTTCGGCATAGAAGATTTTCTCATCATCCAGGACGACGACCCGGTGGTGTTCGCCCAGCGCCTCGTCAATCATGCGCGCGCGTGAAGCGAAATCTTCCAGCAGCAAGATACGGCTGTCCTTGAGCGGCTCGTTCCAGACCGGCGCCATCGCTTCAAGCTGGGCAGAAACAGCAACACCGCAACGCAGGCGCAACTCATCGAAAGTCACCTTGAAGCGCAACAGCGAACGCACCCTGGACAAAAGCGCAAGGTCATCGACCGGCTTGGTCAGGAAATCGTCTGCTCCTGCTTCCAGTCCCAGAACCCGGTCCGCGCTATCGGATAACGCAGTCACCATCACGATCGGGATATGCATGGTTGCGGGCTGGTCTCGCAGCACGCGGCAAACCTCGTAGCCGTCCATGTCCGGCATCATCACATCAAGAAGGATCAGGTCAGGGCGTTCTTCGGTCGCAATCCTGATCGCCGCCGCACCGCCATTTGCGGTGAGCACGTCATAGTATTCACTCGTCAACTTGGCTTCGAGGAGCTTGACGTTGAGCGGTTGGTCATCGACGACAAGAATGCGCCCGGTCATGGTTGTTTCACGTCCGTTAGCCCAGAAACCTTTTAACGGTATCCAGGAATTGATGAACTGAGATCGGCTTGGCGATGTAGGCATCACAGCCGACGCTGAGAACCCTTTCCTCGTCGCCCTTCATGGCGAGCGCTGTCACTGCTACAATGGGGATATCGGATGTCGCCGCTTCGGCCTTGAGCCATTGGGTCACTTCCAAGCCAGAAGCTTCAGGAAGCTGAACGTCCATGATGATCAGGTCTGGATGGTTTTCATTGGCCAGCCGAAACGCCTCTTCTCCGTTGAAGGCCTGAAGCACTCCAAATCCATTGGCGTCGAGCAGATCATTGAAGAGCTTCATGTTGAGCTCGTTGTCTTCGACGATCAGGACGGTCTTTGCCATAGTCGTTCCCTGCATTGTCCAACAATAGACGCCTGTTTGCCGTCCAACCAACGGCAGTCTTCAAGCGCCATATTTCAGGCCTCGCGCCCGCCCCAAGTTCAGCATCGGGTTTGTCTCTCAGTTCTTTTAGCATAGGTTCGGGGCGCATTCGTAGCCATTGAGAAGCCTTGACTGTCTCGCCACGGCACAAAATGAGTAAAAAACGTGACAGAAGCCCTTCATAGCCAACTATCCGACGTCGAAGTCGCGCTCAATCGCCCTCTTTTGATCACCGATGCCGATGAAGTACTGTTTGCCTTCATGCGTGGATTCGAACGCCATCTCGCGAACAACGGCGCCTATTTCAACTGGGCCTCGTTTCGGTTGAACGGCAACATCATCGCCCGCGATTCCGATGATCCGCTCGAGATCCCGCAGGTTCGCGGTCTCCTGCGCTCCTATTTTGAAGAGCACACACAGACCATGGACGTGGTCGAACATGCTCCCGAAATGCTCCAACACCTGAGCCGTCGTTTGCAGGTGGTTGTCTTGAGCAATGTGCCCCACGCCCAACGCGCGGATCGTGCGGCTGCACTGCACAACAACGGCATGCCTTTCCCCATCATATCGAACGAGGGATCCAAGGCCGACGCGGTTGAAACCCTGGCGGCCCGCACCGCAGCCCCGGTTTTCTTCATCGACGATTCACCCAACCATCACGACGAGGTAAAACGCGTCGCCGACCACGTCGTGCGCATCCACTACATCAGCGATCCCAGGCTCTCGACACTGCTGGGCCCAGCCGATGCCAGCCACTATCGCGCCAGAGACTGGCTCGATATCCGTGCCTTTATCGAAGACCATCTCGATCAGGCCGGGCAAACCGACGGGGCATGAGGGTCTGATGAGAATTGGAATTGATCTCGGCGGCACCAAGATTGAAGGTCTCCTTCTTGCCGGGGATGGCCGGGAAGTCGCCCGCGAGCGCATCGATACGCCACGTGACGATTACGACGCAGCACTTGCAGCGATTGCCGGGCTCGTCGAATCGCTGGCTTCAAAGACCGGCAGCGAAACCATAGGGGCATTCGGCGTCGGAATGCCGGGTTCTCTCTCGCCGCGTGACGGCCTGGTGCGCAATGCCAACGCGATCTGCATCAACGGCAAAGACCTGCACAAAGACCTCGAAGCGATCACCGGCTGTCGCGTGCGCCTAGCCAACGACGCGAACTGCTTTGCCCTTTCGGAAGCTTCCGATGGCGCCGGCCAGGGCGCGCATTGCGTTTTCGGCGTGATCCTTGGAACCGGTGTCGGCGGCGGGCTGGTCGTTGCCGGACAGCTGATTGAGGGGCGCAACCGTGTCGGTGGCGAATGGGGCCATAATCCCCTGCCCCGTCCGCAAGATCATGAGCGGCCGGGGCCGACCTGTTACTGCGGGCGCCAGGGTTGCATCGAATCGTTCCTTTCGGGCCCCGCCCTGGCGCACGATCACGCAATCACGTGTGGCCAGAAGCTGCGGGGGCCAGAGATCGTGGCCGCTGCAGAAGCGGGCGACCCCGATGCCATGCAGAGCCTGGCGCGCTACGAGGTCCGGTTTGCCAGGGCACTGGCCTCCGTCATCAATCTGTTCGATCCCGATGTCATCGTCCTGGGCGGCGGCCTTTCCAACATCGGACGTATCTACGAGAACGTGCCCGAACTGTGGTTGCCCCATGTCTTTTCCGACAGCGTCGAGACAAGGCTGGTTCCAGCAACCCATGGCGACTCCGGTGGCGTGCGCGGCGCCGCCTGGCTGTGGCCCGAGGCGGGCTCCTGATCAGCAGCCGCCGTCGGTCAGTTCGCTGAGCTCTTTGAGCGCCATCTCGATGACGAAGTTTTCATATTCGTAGGCGATCGACTCAGCTACGCCGTCATCGCGCAGGGTCACCTGGATTTCGACCTGGGGCTGTTCAGTTGTTCCGCCATATTCGAAGAATGCGAGGCGCATCGGCCAGGCCGTGTGCTGATCACCGTCTATGGCCTGGCCGACCACGGTCGTGACGTCATAGACCAACGCTCCGTCGGTTCCGTCATAGACAACGTGGCTCATGAAACGCTCGCCCGCGTCGGCCCGGTCGATCAGGTCGGCCAAATGCACCATCGGAAAGATCGCCGCGTTCGGCAGGTCATGGCGCGACTGTTCGGGCTCTTCGAGCGAGATCCGGCCTGAATGGGTATCATCGGCTGCGACCGCTTCGCCGGAAGCATGTTCCCTGCCGCCCGGTTGCGTAAAGGTCTCGTCATCAAAACGGTACCAGGATCCATCTTTGGCTTCGAAAGTGTCGAAGGTCGACGTTGTGGAAAGCGCGCCGTCATCGCGTGTGATCTGGAGCGCAAGGCGCTGACGCACAGTCCATGTCTCGCAACCGTCCTGGACCTCAAGCAACAGCCCGCCTTGCATGCTGATCATGCCGGAACTGTCATCATGGTTGCCCAACGTGAGTTCGTAGACGGCCCGATGGGCCAGAAGATCGGCTGCCGGAGCCGGGATCGAAGCCGCAGCCATCGCCAAAAGCATGACGGGTGCGGTCAGGAAGACTTTGCGAACACTCATTGCTTCCATTAACTACGCACGGCCTCCGGAATCAATCCGTACCTTTCCCGCAAGGATCTCATCATGACGAGCAAACCCACCGTCTTCGTTACACGTACGCTGCCTGATGCCGTCGAGGCGCGCCTGAAACGCGACTACACGCCACGCCTCAATGGTGATGATCGTCTGCCCGGCGCCGATGAGGTCATCGAGGGTTGCCGTGGCGCCGACGCGCTGATTCCCTGCCCGACCGACAAGATCACCGCAGATGTGATCAGCCGCCTTGATGAGAACGTGAAGGTGATCGCCAGTTTTTCGGTCGGTTACGAACACATCGACACCAACGCGGCACGCGATCGCGGGATTGTCGTTACCAACACGCCCGATGTTCTGACCGACGCGACCGCCGATATCGCAATGTTGTTGATGCTGGGTGCTGCACGGCGGGCCTATGAGGGCGAATGCATGGTGCGCGAAGCCACCTGGGGGGCCTGGGCGCCGACCGCGATGCGCGGCGTCCATCTCACCGGCAATCGCCTGGGTATCCTGGGCATGGGCCGCATCGGCCAGGCCGTCGCAAGGCGCGCAGCCGGGTTCGAGATGGAGGTTCACTATCACAATCGCTCGAAACTCCCGGCAGATCAGGAGCACGGCGCAACGTTCCACGCCGGCCTCGACAGCCTGCTTGCCGTCAGTGACGTACTGTCGGTGCATTGCCCCTCGACGCCCGACACACTCAAAATTCTCAACGCCGAAAGCATCGCCAAGCTTCCCGATGGCGCCATTGTCGTGAATACGGCACGCGGCAATGTGATTGACGACGAGGCCCTGATCGCCGCGCTTTCGTCGGGCAAACTCTTTGCCGCCGGCCTCGACGTCTATGATGGCGAACCCAACATTCATCCAGGCTACCGCGATCTCACCAATGCCTTTCTGCTGCCGCATCTGGGCAGTGCCACGGTTGCGACACGCGACGCCATGGGTTTCCGTGCCGTCGACAACCTCGATGCCTTTTTCGCCGGTAGGGAGCCAGGAGACCGCGTCGCGTGAACCGCTCCGACGGCACAAAGAATCGTTAATTTTATAGATTAGATAATGTGCCTATTTATTTGATACTAATAATTTATCGTCGATAATTTTTCATTGCCTCGACTGTTCGTTCCAGGAAAGTTTCTTCGTCGATTGCGCTGAGGATGCGGCAGTTTCCCTCCCCCGGTGAAACGACACTCCGGGCCATGTGTTGCTCGTCGTCAAGCACGATGCGGATGTCGCAGCTCTCAAGCGAAAAGAGATCGGGCCAAAGCAACAACCCGGTCACCGCGACATCGTAGAGAGCGATCGGTGACTCGCGCCACATCCCGGCAAGGGCTCGGCCCGGTTCTCCAAAACCCTCCATCGCCTCGAACCATGAAAGCGGCGGGCGTAGGTTTCGTGTGGCATCGAGCGTGACAAGCGAGATGGGTGAGGCAATGGACATCGAGACATGCGCGGCATGAGGATCAACGAGGAAGTTGAACTCGGCGAACTCGGTGACGTTGCCGCGTCCGCGTGCGCCTCCCATGACAGCAAGATGCCTGATCTTGTCCGCCAGGTCGGGACGCTGGATCAACACCATTGCGATGTTGGTCAGTGGCCCGATCGCTGCGATCGTCAGGGGCGCTTCAGCAGCATCAAGCAGCCGGATCAGAGCGTTAACAGCATGCTCGGCCTCATGGGGCTCCCTCGCGTCGGGCAGTCCCGATCCGCCGAGGCCATCGGCACCATGCGAATCCTCCGCCGTGAAAAGGTCATGGATGATCGGACGGGGACAACCGCGGAAAACAGGGATTTCCGGTCGCCCGGCGGCCTCGACGATCCGGCGCGCATTGGCAACGGTGCGATCGACCGCAACATTGCCGGCAACTGCGGTCACGGCCACAACCTCCAGGGCTTGCGGCATGGCCAGTGCAAGGAAAAGCGCAAAGGCGTCGTCCTTGCCGGGGTCACAGTCAAAAAGGACGGAAAGAGCGGTCACAGCACAGCCATAATGTTGAGGAGAATGCGTCACCATCTTGCATCTGCGCTGTCTAGGGCGCAAACGGTCGCGTCCCACCACGCCAGCGAGGCCTTCTCATGACCACGACCATGCCATCTGCCAATTGGAGCTATCCGACCGCCATCCGTTTCGGCCCCGGCCGGATCAGGGAACTGGCCGATGCCGCACGCGCGGTTGGCATGAGCCGCCCGCTTCTGGTGACCGACCCCGGCATCTCCGGCCTGCCGATGATCTCTGTAGCCGTGGCGTCAAACGAAGCGGACGGACTACCGACCACGGTGTTCTCCGAGATCCAGGGCAATCCCGTGGGTGCAGATGTCGAGCGTGGCCTCGATGTCCTGCGCAGCTGCGGCCATGATGGCGTCATCGTCTTCGGCGGCGGCAGTGCGATGGATGCCGGCAAGACGATCGCTTTCATGGCGGGCCAGACCCGTTCCATGTTCGACTTCGAAGACCGCGGCGACAACTGGACGCTGGCCGACCCCGACGCAATCCTGCCGATCGTCGCTGTACCCACGACCTCGGGTACCGGATCGGAAGTTGGCCGTGCGACTGTCATCATTGACGAATCCGACCAGACCAAAAAGATCCTCTATCACCCCAGAATGCTGGCCGAAATCGTGATCGAAGACCCCGAGCTCACGATCGGTTTGCCTGCAAACATCACCGCCTGGACCGGCATGGACGCGCTTGCCCATTGCCTCGAAGCCTACAGCGCGCCGGGCTATCATCCGATGGCCGACGGCATTGCCCTGGAAGGCATGCGCCTCGTCAAAGAGTGGCTCCCTGTCGCGGTCGCCGACGGCGGCAATATCCCGGCACGCGGCAACATGCAGATTGCGGCCACGATGGGCGCCACTGCATTTCAGAAGGGCCTTGGCGCAATACATTCGCTGTCACACCCGATTGGCGCCCTGTTCAACAGCCATCATGGCCGGACCAACGCCGTAGTGATGCCTTATGTGATGGCCTTTAACCGCGACAGCGTCGCCGAACGTTATGGGGCGCTTGCGCGTTACCTTGATCTGGAGGGCGGCGACTTTGATGCTGTGATGCAATGGATACTTCAATTGCGCGAAACGGTCGGGATCGAACATACCCTGGCCGATATCGGGGTCGACGACAGCAAGACCGATCTGGTTGTTTCGCAGGCGGTCAACGACCCGACAGCGGGCACCAATCCGGTTCCGCTCGACCAGGACAATCTGGCGCGTCTCTTCGCCAATGCCCTGGAAGGAAGGCTAAACTGACATGGCAAACCGCATATCGCGCCCTAACCGGCGCGACTGCAGCCACTCTCTTGAGGTGTGCCGGTGCTGTGGCTCAAGAGCCGGGGCCGATTATCACGTTTCAGGCCGAGAACGACTTCTTTGTCTCCAGCGGTGACGGCCAGTACACCCACGGTATGCAGGCATCCTATTTGAGTGGTGCCAACGACGTTCCCGACTTCATCGTTGGCACGGCCGAATGGCTGCCGATCTTTGAAACCGGCAGCGACATGCGCTGGGGCATCAGTGTCGCCCAGAGCATGTTCACACCAGACGACATCCAGAGCACCGGCTTGATCGAAGACGACCAGCCTTATGCCGGTTGGCTGCGCACCGATATCGGCCTGGTGTCGGACACTGGCGACAGGCTCGATCGGGTCAGTCTCTCCCTGGGGATCGTTGGTCCCCAATCCTATGCCGAGGACACCCAGGTCTGGTTCCATGAGGTCATCGAGGCATCGCGCCCCAACGGCTGGGATCATCAACTCTCCAACGAACCCGCGGTCAATCTCTTCTATGAGCGCCAGTATCGCCTGGTGAAGCCGGTCGGTCTCGAAGGCCTCGATCTTGAATGGGATTTCACACCGCGCGGATCCATCGCGCTTGGTAATGTCTACACCTATGGCGCAATCGGCGCTGAATTCCGGATCGGGCAGCAACTCGAACAGGACTACGGCGCTCCGCGTATCGGCGCAGGTGTCGCCGGATCGGGTTATTTCCTGCCCGTCGCCTGGAACGAAGTCGGCTGGTACTTCTTCGCCGGGCTCGAAGGCCGCGCCGTGGCACGCAACATCTTTCTCGACGGCAACACCTTTGCCGACAGCCACAGCGTTTCGAAGAATATATTTGTCGGCGAGTTTCAGGCTGGTGCCGCCGTCACCTGGGGTCACATGCGTCTGACCTTCACCCATGTCCTGCGTTCCAAGGAATTTGAAGGTCAGGATGCTCCCGATCAATTTGGTGCGATCAGCCTGTCGACCACGTTCTGAGTTTCCTCAAACGTCTCCCAGGGTCATGAGCGCGGCATTGCCGCCTGCCGCCGTGGTGTCCTTGGAAACGACACGCTCCGTCGCGAACCGATGGAGATAACGCGGACCACCGGCCTTCGGGCCGGTTCCCGACAGCCCCTCACCACCAAACGGCTGGCTGCCGACAATCGCGCCGATCATGTTGCGGTTGATGTAGACGTTGCCGACCTTCACACGCGCAGCGATCTGTTCAGCCATAGAATCGATCCGTGTGTGGATACCAAGTGTCAATCCGTAGCCGGTCGCCTCAATCTCGTCGATCAGTGCATCGAGGCGGTCCTGGCGAAACCGCAAGACATGCAATACCGGCCCGAAAACCTCGCGTTCCAGCACGGCAAGCGAGCCGATTTCGATCACCGTGGGCGCGACGAAGCATCCTTCTTCCGTCGTCGCGCCCAGCGGAGCGCGATAAAGCACCCTGGCGTCGCGCGACATACGATCGACATGGGCTTCAAGCATGGCGCGTGCGTCGTCATCGATCACCGGGCCGACATCGGTTTCCAGAAGCCCTGGGTCGCCGATCTTCAGTTCCGCCATGGCCCCGGTCAGCATGATGATGACCTTGTCGGCGATATCTTCCTGGAGGCAAAGAACACGCAATGCCGAGCAGCGCTGGCCGGCGCTGTTCACCGCCGACTGGATGACATCGACCGTGACCTGTTCGGGAAGAGCGGTAGAATCGACAATCATCGCATTCTGGCCGCCGGTCTCGGCAATCAGCGGCACGATCGGCCCCGGTCGCTCCGCCAGCGCACGGTTGATCAGACGTGCGGTCTCGGTTGATCCGGTAAACGCGACACCAGAGACGCGCGGATCCGAGACAAGACGCGCACCGACGATGGCACCATCGCCTGGCAGGAGTTGCAGGACGTCGCCCGGCACACCGGCTTCATGCATCAGACCAACTGCAAAAGCCGCCATCAGAGGTGTTTGCTCGGCCGGCTTTGAAATCACCGTGTTTCCTGCGGCCAGAGCCGCAGTGATCTGGCCGCAGAAGATTGCGAGCGGAAAGTTCCACGGCGAAATGCAGGCAAACACGCCCCGGCCATGGAGCGAAATCTGGTTCACTTCACCAGTCGGGCCCGGCAACACAACCGGATCGCCGAAATCTGACCTGGCCCGTTGGGCGTAATAACGGAAGAAATCGACTGCTTCACGCACCTCGGCAATCCCGTCGGCAAGGGTTTTGCCGGCTTCGCGCGTGGCAATCGCCATGGCCCTGGCGATGTTGGCTTCCAGCAGGTCGGCCGTGCGTTCCAGGCAGGCCGCACGTTCATCCACCGGGGTTTTCGACCATCCTGGCGCGGCAGCCGCAGCAATCGCGAGAGCTCGTTCCACTGTCTCGGCATCGGCCTCGACAACCTCACCCACGACATCGCGTGTGTCGGCTGGATTGCGGATCTGGCGCACCGTTCCCGGCACAGCTTTGCCCGCGACAAGCGGCGCGCTGCGCCAGGGTTGGGCTGCGGCATTCTTCATCTTGTCAGCCAGGGCGACCAGCGCATCCTCGTCGCTGAGGTCGAAGCCGCGTGCGTTCGCCCGATCAGCGCCAAACAGATCACGCGGCAACACGATGGAGGGGTGAGCCCTTGGAATGGCGGCCCAGACAGTCTTTACCGGATCCTCGATCAGCCCTTCGATCGGCATGGCGTCATCGACAATACGATTCACGAAGGAAGTGTTGGCGCCGTTCTCGAGCAATCGGCGAACGAGATAGGCAAGCAGGTCTTCATGGCTGCCAACCGGAGCATAGATCCGACAGCTGATGCCCCTTCCGGAC
>JABIUG010000225.1 GCA_018700655.1 Rhodospirillaceae bacterium
CAGTCCTCAAGGTCGAGGTCCAGGCCATCGCAGCTTCTGTCATCTGACATCTCAAACCCAACAAGGGCAGGTCACCATGTCGCTCAAACGCTACAATCCCGACACCGTCTGCAAGCCGCTCGCCGCCTACAGCCAGAACACCGAAGTTCCCGCCGGTGCGCGCTGGCTGGTCACAGCCGGTCAGGTCGGTATCACCCCGGACGGCACTTTGCTGAAGGACCGCGACGAGCAGATCACCCAGACCTGGAAGAACGTGCGCGCCGTGGTCGAGGCTGCCGGCATGACCTGCGACGATATCGTCAAGCTGACGATCTTCATGGTTGCCGACGCCACCGACATGATGGGGCACAGCCGTGCGGCGCGCGGTGAAGTGATGGGCGGTGCAGCACCGGGTGCAACGCTGGTCTACATTTCCGGGCTGGCCGATCCCGACATGATCATCGAGGTCGATGTCATGGCCGCGAAGGTCGACTGACTTCAACAAAATCCTCATCGGCAGCGCCGGTCAGTAACTTCCAGGGATGACCGGATGGCGGACGGGTTTGATTGCGATGTGATCATCGCCGGCGCAGGGCCTTCGGGACTGACTGCCGCGTTCCTGCTCGGCGAAGCCGGTTGTTCCACGCTGCTGTTGGAAGCCGGCGGACGGGTGGGCGGCCGGATTGCTTCGGTGATGACCGATGGCAGGTATCTCGCCGACCTCGGTCCGACCTGGGTCTGGCCGCCTTATCAGCCCCTTGTGACGGACTGGCTGGGCCGGCTGGATGTCACGACCTTCGAGCAGTTCGAAGAAGGGCCTGCGGTGCTGGAATATGCCGCTGAGCAACCGGTCGAACGACGCGATCTGCCGGGACAACACGGTATGCGCCGGGTCACGGGCGGTCCCCAGGCGCTGGTGGATGCGTTGTGCCGGCGCCTGCCTGCCACGGCGCTCCGGCTGGGATCGGGCGTCACGCAGATTCGCGACGGCGGGGATCACGTTGTGGTCCGCACGGACAACGCCGGGACCGCAGCCTTGAAGGCGCGTCACGTCATCGTGGCGCTGCCGCCCCGTCTGGCGCTGGAACGGATCGAATGGCCCGAGGGTTTTGACCGTGGCCTGCAGGCCGCAATGGCTGCAACGCCGACCTGGATGGCGACCCATGCCAAGACTGCGGTGATTTACGACACACCGTTCTGGCGTCGGGAAGGGTTGTCGGGGCGTATCGCCAGTGCTGCCGGCCCTCTGTGTGAGGCTCACGACCACTGCGATCGCGATGGCACGTTTGGCGCCTTGTTTGGTTTCTTCGGCTGGCCGCCCGAGATGCGCCGTGCGCATGCCGGTGACCTGGAAGAGGCCGTCATCGAACAACTCGTCCATTGCCTTGGCACCCAGGCGCGCGACGTCAGGTTGTTGCAGACTGAGGATTGGGCCTTGAACCCTCACATCTGCTCGACCGCCGATCTCACGACATCGCCCGCGCACCCCGAGGTCATGCCATCGGTCGTGCGCCGGCCGCATATGGATGGGCGTCTGGTTTTTGCCAGTGCCGAAGCAGCGACACAGAGCCCGGGCCTGATCGAGGGAGCGCTGTGCGCCGGTCAGGACGCCGCGCAGGCGGTCAGCCGGCTGCTGTCCCGCCCACGGTAAGCCCGTCGATCAGCATGGTCGGCTGGCCGACGCCGACCGGAACGCCCTGGCCTGCCTTGCCGCAGGTCCCGATGCCGTCATCCAGCGCCTTGTCGTTGCCGATCGCCGAGACCTTGGTCAGGACGTCGGGGCCGTTGCCGATCAGGGTCGCACCCTTGACCGCGGGACCGACCTTGCCGTCCTCGATCATGTAGGCCTCGGAAGCCGAGAAGACGAACTTGCCGTTGGTGATGTCGACCTGGCCGCCACCGAAATTGACCGCATACAGGCCCTTCTTGACCGAGCCGATGATTTCCTGAGGATCGCGATCGCCGTTGAGCATATAGGTGTTGGTCATGCGCGGCATCGGTTGATGGGCATAACTCTCGCGCCTGCCATTGCCGGTTGTTTCGTGGCCCATCAGGCGGGCATTCATGCGGTCATGCATGTAACCCCGAAGAATTCCATCTTCGATCAGCACGGTGTTGGAGGTCGGTGTGCCTTCGTCGTCGATTGTCAGCGAACCACGCCGGTCGGTGATCGTGCCGTTGTCGACCACGGTGACGCCTGGTGAGGCGATGCGTTCGCCAAGCAGGCCGGAAAAAGCCGAAGTCTGCTTGCGGTTGAAATCACCCTCAAGACCATGACCGATCGCTTCATGAAGCAGGATGCCGGGCCAGCCCGGACCCAGGACGACCTGCATTTCGCCGGCCGGTGCATCGACAGATTCGAGATTGACCAGGGCGCCACGCAGGGCTTCGTCGGCCTGAGCCTGCCAGCGGTCGGGCTGGACGAAGTCGTGATAGAGCATGCGCCCGCCGGTTCCCATGCTGCCGGTCTCCATGCGCTCGCCGTCAGCGACGACACAGCTGATGTTGACCCGGACGAGAGGCCGCACGTCGGTCGCCTTTGATCCGTCGGCGCGCAGGATACAGACGACCTGCCAGTTGCCGGTGATCGAAGCCGTGACCTGGCGCACCCTGTCATCCTTGTCGCGCAGATAGCCGTCGATCTGCTGGAGCAGCTTGACCTTCTCGTCGAACGACATCTCGCCCAGCGGATTGATCGCGTCATAGAGCTGTTGGTTGGTGCCGGTCGGCGCTGCGGCAAGTTCTCCGGCGCGGCCATCGACCGCGCGCACGGTTTCCGCGGCGCGCCGGATTGCGGCTTCCGAGAGTTCCGAGGCATGGGCATAGGCCGTTGCCTCCTCGACCACCCGGCGCAGGCCGATTCCCTGGGAGACGTCGTAACTGGCGGTCTTGAGACTGCCGTCATCGAAGGCAAGCGCCTCGGACTGGCGGTATTCCATAAAAAGTTCGCCGTCATCGGCGCCGGCAAGCGCATCGCCGACGATTGTCGCGACGCGGCTTTCGTCCATGCCGCTGCGGCTGAAAAACAACGCATCGGGCGTCGGGGGCTGGCTCATAAGGGGTCTCCGTGAATGGCCCAAAGCATATGGTGTTGATGTGCTTATAGCCCAACCAGTGAGGAAGTGAGAATTCCTCGCATTTTCGCGCCGTTTTTCAGCGTCTCACGGGCTTGTGAAAGCTGATCGGGCTCGTGTATGGTCCCGCGCAATTGGGTATCCCTTGGCGGAGCGGTTAAAGAACTCGGAAGACAAGATGTTTGTCCCTTCGGGTGGCATGGCTTGTCTATCGTAAGGCATCGGAAACCGTCTGCAGTTTGGAGAGGAGAGGCGTGGTGACAAGATCACTCCTGGGTTTCGCGGCAGTGACTGTTCTGCTGTTCGTGGGCGCAACAACGGCGATGGCGCAGGATATGGAAACCATCGGTATTGCCGAGGACTGGCAATGGGGTTTCCAGGGGCCGAATTCGCCGATCATGGACGATATTTTCTGGTTCTATGACATCGTTCTGTTGCCGATGATGCTGATCATCTCGGCATTCGTGCTGGCTTTGATGCTTTACATTTTTGCGCGCTTCAAGCGTGGCAGTAATCCCGAGCCTTCGCGCAACACGCACAACACGCTGCTTGAGGTCATTTGGACCGGCGTTCCGATCCTGATCCTGGTCGGCATCGCGATCCCGTCGCTCCGGTTGCTCTATTTTGAAGAGACGATTCCGGACGCCGAGATGACCATCAAGGCGACCGGCCACCAGTGGTACTGGTCTTACGAGTATCCAGATCACGGCGGCATCGAATTCGATTCGCTGATCGTCGACGATGCCGATCTGGAAGAAGGTCAACCCCGTCTGCTGACGACCGATACCCAGGTGGTTCTCCCGATCAACACGGTGGTGCGCTTTCAGGTCACGTCCGACGATGTCATTCACGCCTGGGCGATGCCTGCTGCGGGCGTGAAGATGGACGCCGTTCCCGGTCGTCTGAACGAGTTCTGGATGGAGATCGACACGGCCGGCATCTACTACGGCCAGTGCTCGGAACTCTGCGGCCAGCTTCACGGTTTCATGCCGATCATGGTGGTTGCCATGGAACCGGCCGATTTCAACGCATGGGTGGCAACCGAGCAGGCAGCCTTGGGCATCACGCCCGAAGTCGAGCTTGCCGAGGCAACCCGGGACTAATTGACGAAACGCGAAGATTTTCGCGCGAAAGGACATGAAGAGATGAGCGAGAGCCACGCCCACGCACACGATGATCATCACGATCATCATCCCACGGGTTTCCTGCGCTACCTCTATTCGACCAACCACAAGGACATCGGGACGATGTACATCGTCTACGGGTTCATATTCGGTCTGGTCGGATTTGCCATGTCGATGCTGATCCGCATCGAACTTGCCTATCCTGGCGCCGGCATCCTCAACGGTGACCACCAGTTGTACAATGTCTTGATCACCAGCCACGGCCTCATCATGATCTTCTTCATGATCATGCCCGTGTTCATCGGTGGCTTCGGCAACTGGTTCATGCCGATGATGATCGGTGCGCCCGACATGGCCTTCCCGCGGATGAACAACATCAGCTTCTGGCTGCTTGTTCCCGCCGGCATCCTGGTTGTGACCTCGGTCTTCATCGACGGTGGTACGGGCGGTGGCTGGACGATCTATGCGCCTCTCTCGACCTATGGCAACCCGGGGCTCGCGGTCGATTGCCTGATCCTGGCAATCCATCTGGCCGGTGCTTCGTCCATCCTGGGTGCGATCAACTTCATCACGACGATCTTCAACATGCGTGCGCCGGGCATGACCCTGCACCGAATGCCGCTGTTTGCCTGGTCTGTCCTGGTGACGGCCTTCCTGCTGGTGCTGTCGCTCCCGGTTCTGGCCGGTGCGATCACGATGCTGCTGACCGATCGTAACTTCGGTACCGGATTCTTCGATCCCGCACTGGGTGGCGATCCGGTTCTCTACCAGCATCTCTTCTGGTTCTTCGGCCACCCTGAGGTCTACATCCTGATTCTGCCGGCCTTCGGCATTGTCAGCCACATCATCTCGACCTTCTGTCGCAAGCCGATCTTCGGTTATCTCGGCATGGCCTATGCCATGGTGGCGATCGGGATCGTCGGCTTCATCGTGTGGGCGCACCATATGTACACGGTCGGAATGGGGGTCGACACCAAGGCCTACTTCATTGTCGCGACCATGGTGATCGCCGTGCCCACAGGCGTGAAGATCTTCAGTTGGCTGGCGACCATGTGGGGCGGCTCGATCGAGTTCAAGACGCCGATGTTATGGGCGCTGGGTTTCATCTTCCTCTTTACCGTGGGTGGCGTGACCGGCGTGCTTCTGGCCAATGCCGGCATCGACAGTTCCATGCACGACACCTATTTCGTGGTCGCCCATTTCCACTATGTGTTGTCGCTGGGTGCGGTCTTTGCACTGTTCGGCGGTTTCTACTACTGGATCGGCAAGATGTCGGGTTACCAGTATCCCGAATGGGCCGGAAAGCTGCATTTCTGGATCACGCTGGTCGGCGTCAACCTGACGTTCTTCCCGCAGCATTTCCTGGGTATGGCGGGCATGCCGCGTCGTATTCCCGATTACCCCGATGCCTATGTGGGCTGGAACCTGGTGTCGTCCTACGGCTCCTATGTCACGGCTGCTGGCATGCTGGTGTTCTTCTATGTCCTGGCCCGTGTCTTCCTGTTTGGTCGCGAACGCTGCCCGGCCAATCCCTGGGGTGAGGGTGCAACGACACTGGAGTGGACGGTGAGTTCACCGCCGCCGTTCCACACCTTCGAAGATCCGCCCTACATGGGTGCGTCCGGCCAGTCCGGCCACTGAGGCAAGACCGGAGGGACCATCCACGTGGCGACCGACACGGGCATCAACACAGCAACCGCGCCGCTTTCGGCGGCGCCGGCTGACTTCTTCGCGCTGCTGAAGCCGCGCGTGATGTCGCTCGTGGTGTTCACCGGTGCGGTCGGCATGCTGGTCGCCCCGGGGTCGCTGCATCCGGTGCTTGCTGTTGTCGCGGTGCTTTGCATCGCGGTCGGCGCGGGTGCATCGGGCTGCATCAACATGTGGTACGAGCGCGATGTTGACGCGATCATGCAACGGACGCGTCACCGCCCGATCCCTTCCGGACGTGTCGAACCCCAGAGCGCTCTGGAGTTCGGGGTCGCCCTTGCCGTGGCTTCGGTCATGGTCATGGGGCTTGCCGTGAACTGGGCGGCTGCAGGGCTGCTCGCCCTGGCGATCGTGTTTTATGTCTTCGTCTATACGATCTGGCTCAAGCGCCGCACGCCCCAGAACATCGTGATCGGTGGGGCATCGGGCGCCTTCCCGCCGATGATCGGCTGGGCAGCGGTAGTCGGCGATGTCACGCTGGCCTCGATCGCGCTGTTTGCGATCATCTTCTTCTGGACGCCGCCCCATTTCTGGTCGCTGGCGCTCTACCGCTCGGGCGATTACGAGGCTGCGGGGATCCCGATGTTGCCGGTGGTTGCCGGGCACGAGACCACGCGCCGCCATATCCTGTTCTACAGCCTGCTGATGCTGCCGCTGTCGCTCGCACCCTGGTTTCTTGGTGCTTCGGGGCTGCTCTATGCCGCCGGTGCTGCGGTGTTGTCGGTCATCTTCGTTGGCGGTGCCGTGCGTGTCCTGCAGACAAAGTCGGAAACGGCTGCGCGCTGGATGTTCAAATACTCGATCCTCTACCTTGCCCTGTTGTTCGCCCTGCTGATCGCCGACAAGGCGGTCACGGGGTTTTTGTGAGATGCCCGATGATCACAACGAAAATCGCAGACGCCGCAAACGCAACATCGCCATGGGTCTCACCCTGGGCGGGTTCATCGTGCTGCTGTACATCGTCACCATCGTCAAGATGGGCGGCTGAACCATGACCGGTACACCCAAATTCAACGGCAAGCGCGTCACGGTCCTGTTCATCGTGTTTGCGCTGACCTGCATGACCGCGCTGACAGCCGGCGCGGTGCCGCTCTATCGGCTGTTCTGCCAGGTCACCGGTTACGGCGGCACGACTTCGACTGCGGCGGTTGCGCCCGGTGCGGCCGATGATGCCCAGTTCGTTACCGTTCGCTTCAACGCCGATACCGCCAGGGGCATGCCCTGGGAGTTCAAGCCGATGCGGCTTGAGGTCAAGGCGCGGCTGGGTGAACAGATCACGGTCTTCTATGAAGCTTCGAACCCGACTGATCGCGCGATCACGGGGACCTCGACCTACAACGTGACGCCGCTCAAGGTCGGGGAATACTTCGCCAAGATCGATTGCTTCTGTTTCACCGAGCAGCTCCTGGCGCCGGGCGCACAGGTTGCCATGCCGGTGACCTTCTTCGTTGACCCCGAACTCGTGATCGATCCTGAAACGTCCGAAGTTCGCACCATCACACTGTCCTACACCTTCTTCGAGATGGTCGGGGCAGAGACCACCACGAACGCCGCGCTGGAGACCAGCGCCGGCGCCGTCACCAACTGATTACTTGAGGGGAGAGGCCCATGGCCGATCACGCACAGAAGCATCCCTACCATCTGGTTGATCCGAGCCCATGGCCGGTCATGGGTGCCTTTTCCGCCCTGGTTCTTGCGGGCGGTGCGATCATGATGTTTGCCGACGAGACCCGCTGGTGGATGTTGCTCCCCGGTCTCGTTCTGGTGATGTCGACGATGTTCTTCTGGTGGTGCGACGTCATTCGTGAAGCTCAGGACGACAAGGCCCACACGCCTGTCGTCCAGATCGGTCTGCGTTATGGCATGACCCTGTTTATCGCTTCGGAGGTGATGTTCTTCGTTGCCTGGTTCTGGGCCTACTTTAATGCGGCGCTCTACCCGACCATGCAGATGGGCGATATATGGCCGCCGGCTGGCGTGCTGACCTTCGATCCCTGGGATTTGCCGTTTATCAACACGCTGATCCTGCTGACTTCGGGCACGACCGTGACCTGGGCGCATCATGCGCTGCGTGAAGGCAACCGCGACCAGCTCATTGCCGGTCTCTGGGTCACGGTGGTTCTGGGCCTCACCTTTACCTGCTTCCAGGCAGTTGAATACCTAGAAGCGCCGTTCGGCTTCCGTGACGGCATCTATGGTTCGACCTTCTATATGGCGACCGGGTTCCACGGGTTCCACGTCATTGTCGGTACCATCTTCCTGGGTATCTGCCTGATTCGCGCCTATCGCGGCGACTTTACGCCGGGCCAGCATTTCGGCTTCGAGGCTGCGGCCTGGTACTGGCATTTCGTCGATGTCGTCTGGCTCTTCCTGTTCTGCTGTATCTACTGGTGGGGCGCAGGCGAGATCGCGACACATTAGTCGAAAGTAACTAGGGTTTCGGAATCGGCCCGCTCAGTCGAGTGGGCCGATTTCCGTTATGGAGATTGAGACGTCTTGAGCACACATTACGGCTTTGTCCCGCCTTTTTCGGCTGGTCTGAGATGCCGCTGTCCGCGCTGCGGCGAGGGCAAACTCTATGATGGATTCCTCAAGATTGCCGATCGTTGTGACGTCTGTGGTCTGCAACTGGCCCATGAAGATGCCGGCGATGGCCCGGCGGTGTTTGTCATCCTGATTTACGGTTTCGTCATGGCTGTGTTCGCTGCCTATGTTGAACTGAGCTACGAGCCGCCTTTCTGGGTCCATGCCGTAATCTTCGTGCCGCTCATTCTGGGTGGCTCCGCACTTTTGTTGCGCCCGTTCAAGGCAGTGATGGTCGCGTTGCAATTCAAGCATCGTGTCGCAGGCTTCGAAAACGAACCCGGAGGGCAGTGATTGCGAGCCTCGCGTATTCTGGCCATCACGCTTGCGGGCACGGTTGTCATCACCCTTCTGTTCTTTGGAAGTTGGCAGGTGCAGCGTCTGTTCTGGAAGGACGGCCTGATCAAGATCATGGCGGCCCGGTCGGCAGCGCCACCGATGCCACTGGCCGAGGTGTTGGCCTTGCCGGTTGATGAGCAGGAATGGACCCCGGTGTTTGCCAGCGGTCGGCTCTTGCCCGATGCAAGCTTTGCGCTTTACCGGATCGGTGCCAATGGCCGGCCGGGCTATCATATTCTCACGCCGCTGGTGCTCGAGGATGGCTCTGCCGTCCTGATCAACCGCGGCATGATGGACGCCGAATCGTTCAAGCTGGCCCTAGCGACGATGCCTGGCGTTCCCGAACAGACCGTGGATGTCACCGGCATTCTTCGTCCCGGCGAAACACCGGCTTTTTTCACCAACGACAACGATCCAGATAACGAAGCCTGGTACTGGATCGAGCTTGATCTTCTGGCTGACAGGGCAGGTGTCGGACTGTTGCCTGGGGTGATCTATGCTGATGCCGATCCTGCCGGGGCCGACCTCAGGAGTGGTCAGGCGCGCTTCGATCCGCCCAACCGCCATCTGCAATACGCAATTACCTGGTATTGCCTGGCCGCTGCCGCAGGTGTCGTATTTTTTCTGCGTCTTCGTCGCAAGCCGGGTGGGGAGAAAGAAATATGACCGCGGCGGCCTATCAGCAACTGGAACAACGCTTTGCGCATATCTGGGCGTTGGAGCAGGCGCAGGAACTGCTCCACTGGGATCGCGAGACGCTGATGCCCTCCGGCGGTGCCTCGGCGCGCGGCGAACAGCTTGCCGCTCTGGAATTGGTCGTTCATGAGCGCATGACGGACCCGGTGCTGTCTGACCTGCTCGACAACGCAGAGGTCGATGCGCCGAATGATCCCTGGCCGGCGGCGAACCTGCGTTTGATGCGTCGTGAATGGCGTCATGCCAATGCGCTTGGGGCCGACCTGGTCGAAGCTTCTTCACGCGCTGTATCGGCGGCGGTCGCCGTCTGGCTCAACGCCCGGCCCAAGGCCGACTTCCAGGCTTTCCTGCCGGCCTTTCGTGAGGTTGTCGGGTTAACCCGCGAGGTTGCCGCGGCCAAGGCTGAAGCGCTTCAGGTCTCACCTTATGACGCCTTGCTCAACCGCTATGAGGACGGCATCAGCGGCGATGAGATCGACCGTTTGTTTGCCCGTCTTGCCGATGTTCTGCCCTCCTTGCGTGACCGCATTCTTGCGCACCAGGAAACGGGAGCGGCTCCGGCTCTGCCGCAGGGCCCGTTTGCGGCCGGGCGTCAGAGAGCGCTGGGTGAACGGCTTATGGCATTTGCCGGCTTCGATACCGATAGCGGCCGTCTCGACATCAGCGCCCATCCCTTCACCGCCGGCGCGCCCGGTGATGTCAGGATCACAACCAGGTTCGACGAGGATGATTTTACCAGTTCGGTGATGGCGGTGATGCACGAGACCGGCCATGCCCTCTACGAACAGGGCCTGCCGCATGACTGGCGCTTCCAGCCGGTTGGCCAGGCGGCCAACATGACCGTGCATGAGAGCCAGTCGCTGCTGGTCGAAATGCAGGCTGCACGCAGTGCGGAGTTTCTTGGTTTCATCGCGCCCGTCATGCAGCAGGAACTGGGCGGCACGGGCCAGGGGTGGGACGCCGATAACCTCCATCGCCTGACCATCCGTGTCGGGCCGGGGTTTATCCGGGTCGATGCAGACGAGGTTCATTATCCCTTCCACATCACGTTGCGCACGAGGCTGGAGCGCGCGCTGATTGCCGGCGAGATGGATCCCGGCGATGTCCCCGAAGCATGGAACACGGGCATGGCCGAGCTCGTTGGTGTGACGCCGCCCGATAATCGGCTGGGTTGTCTGCAGGACATTCACTGGGCGACAGGGCTTTTCGGCTATTTCCCGACCTACAGCCTGGGCGCTCTGGCCGCGGCCCAGCTATTCCGGGCGGCCTGCGATCAGGTGCCCCAGATCAAGCCGTCACTCGCGCAGGGTGACTTTGCACCTCTGCTCATCTGGTTGCGCGAGAAGGTGCACGGCCAGGGCTCGCTGCTCTCGACCCAGGAGTTGCTAGAACAGGCGAGCGGGGCACAGCTTGGCACGGCTGCATTTGAAGCCCACCTCGAACAGCGGTATCTCGGCTAGATCATGCAATACCTCAGCACACGCGGTCAGGCTCCGGTCCTTGATTTCGAGGATGTCCTGCTTGCAGGGCTCGCTTCGGATGGCGGCCTTTATCTGCCCGAAACCTGGCCCCGGTTCAGCGCCGCGCAGTTCCGGGCGATGCAGGGCCTGCCCTATAGCGAGATCGCCGCGCGCGTGTTCGAGCCCTTTGTCGAAGGCTGGATCGAACCCGATGAACTCGCCGCCATGACCGCGCAGACCTATGCGGTGTTCGATCACCCTGCCGTCGTGCCTATGGTCCAGACCGGCGACAACGACTGGCTGCTTGAGCTCTTTCACGGGCCGACCTTTGCCTTCAAGGATGTGGCCCTGCAGTTGCTGGGCCGCCTGTTCGACCGGGCGCTCGAGCGTCGCGGCGCGCGCATCACGATCGTGGGGGCAACCTCCGGTGATACCGGCTCAGCTGCCATTGCGGGCTGTGCCGGGCGCAGCAACATGGATGTCTACATCCTCTACCCCCAAGGCCGGGTGAGCGAAGTGCAGCGCCGCCAGATGACGACGGTGGATGCCGCCAATGTGCACTGCATAGCGGTCGAGGGCACGTTTGATGATTGCCAGGCCATGGTGAAGGCGATGTTCAACGACGCGCCGTTTCGCCGGCGCATCAACCTGGCAGCCGTAAACTCGATCAACTGGGCCAGGGTGATGGCCCAGACCGCCTATTACGTGGCTTCTGCCGTGCGGCTTGGCGCGCCCGATCGCGAGATCGCCTATTGCGTACCCTCGGCAAATTTTGGCGCCTGTTTTGCCGGCTATGTCGCAAAAGCGATGGGCCTGCCGATTTCCCGCTTTGTCGTCGCGA
The DNA here is from genome assembly GCA_018700655.1 of Rhodospirillaceae bacterium. Lineage (GTDB taxonomy): Bacteria > Pseudomonadota > Alphaproteobacteria > SP197 > SP197 > SP197. The sequence continues at coordinate 11,804 of JABIUG010000225.1, forward strand.
CCAACACCAACGATATCCTGCACCGTTTCCTGGAGAGCGGGAGTTACCGGCCGACCGGCGTGGTGCCGACGCTTTCGCCCAGCATGGACATCCAGATCTCGAGCAATTTCGAGCGTCTGTTGTTTGAGGTTCATGGCCGGGATGGTGATAAGACCGGGCGGCTGATGGCGCGCCTGGCGCAGTCGGGCGGGTTCGAGGCGGAACCCGAAGCGCACCAGCGTGCAAAAACCATGATGGCAAGCCACAGGCTTGATGATGACGGCATCCGTGCCGAGATCGCCCGGATGCACGGCCAATGCGGCATTACGGTTGATCCTCACACGGCTTGCGGCACGGCTGCGGCCAGGGCGGTGGG
>JABIUG010000226.1 GCA_018700655.1 Rhodospirillaceae bacterium
CCGCGCGTTGGCGCGCATGGCGGGATAGTTGAGATGCGGGATGATGATCACCCGCCCCTGCACCTCTCCAGGATCAAGGGAGCGCACCAGCTTCATCAGGGCAATCTGGCCTTCGTATTCATCGCCGTGATTGCCGCCGGTGAACACCACCGTGGGGCCGCTGCCATTCGCGATGACCGACATCGGCATGTGCATAGCACCCCAGCCGGACTCGTTGCGGCTATGGGGAATGTTGAGCCAACCGACCTGTTTGCCCAGGGCTCCAAAATCCACATTCGCGCTGATCTTGCTGTCGACCATCAGTCCTTCACCACCAGCTTGCGCGGGTATTTGCAGAACGCTTCACCGCCGTTGGGTGTCACCAGGATGCAATCGCTGATCTCAATGCCCCAGTCATCCATCCAGATTCCGGGGATGATGTGGATCACCATGTTTTCCTGCAGCACGGTCGTGTCGCCTGGACGCAGGGACAGGGTCGCCTCGCCCCAGTCGGGGGGATAGTTGAGGCCGGTCGAATATCCGATGCGCGATTCCTTCTCGATCCCGTGAGCCGCAATCGTCTTGCTCCAGACTGCCTCGACCTCTTCGGCCGTCACGCCGGGTTTGGCCGCCTCGATCGCGTTGTTCAGTCCTTCGACCACGACCTTTTCGGTATCGGCCAGTTTCTGGGGCGGCTTGCCCAGATGCACGGTACGCGCCATCGGGCAGTTGTAGCGTTTGCGTACGCCCGAGGTTTCGATGATCGTCGCTTCACCGGTCTTGAACGGCGCATCGGTCCAGGTGAGATGGGGTGTGGAGGTTCCTTCCCCGGTCGGCAGCATCGGCGCAAACGACGAATACTCGCCGCCAAACTCCGGCGTACCTGAAGCCATCACACGATAGATTTCGGCCACGGCATCGCACTGGCGCACGCCAGGTTCGATCGCATTGATTCCCGCGGTCATCATGGCATCGACGATCTCGGCGGCCTGTCGCTCATAGATGATTTCCTGGGGCGACTTGATGATCTTCTGCCAGTTCACCAGGCCGGTTGCGTCCTTCAGCTTGGCATCAGTCAGATCGGTCAGCAGGGTTGTGAAACAGGCAGCTGTGAAATAGTAGGTCTCCATCTCGACCCCTACGCTGCCGCCGGCCAGGCCCTTTTCCTTGAGCAGATCCGAGACGTAGTTCATCGGATGGCGTTCGGTCGACTGCACGTATTTGTCAGGATAGCCGTAAATGCTTTCGGGCTTGAGATAGGTCGTGACCCGCGCGGCATTGGCGTCCATCAGGCGCCCGACCCAGAGGGGCTCATCGAGCGCCGCCGAGACGATGACCATCTGGTGGACATAAAACGACCAGCCGTCATAACCGGTCAGCCAGCACATGTTGGCCGGGTTGGTGACCAGCAGCGTCTCGATGCCGAGCTGACCCATGCTCTCGAGCGTGCGCTTCACGCGGTCCCTATATTCCACCAGTTCGAACGGCAACATTGCCTTAACCCCCTGCCCGATTTCTGTTGGGCGCGACCATGGCACGGCAGCAACATGGGCGGCAATCGTACTGTCGCCAGACGGCCAGTCCGGCGTCGTCGCCGGGCTGGTTTCGCAGGCTGGCATTCGTTAGGTTCCGCACAATAGAAACGGGGGCCAACCCATGGCGAGCAACGGTTACGACCGCGAGGTCGACTTCATCATTATCGGGGCCGGATCAGCCGGCTGCACGCTGGCCAACCGGCTTTCTGCCGACCGCGACAACCGTGTGCTCGTGCTCGAAGCAGGGCCGATGGATACCGGCTTCAACAGCTGGAAAATCCATATGCCCACGGCCTTCGCCCACCCCCTGAAGGATGACACCTACAACTGGTTCTATCACTCCGAGCCCGAACCCTATCTGAAGAACCGCGTGATCCACTGCCCGCGCGGTCGTGTGCTTGGCGGCTCCAGCTCGATCAACGGCATGGTCTATATCCGCGGCCACGCCTTCGACTACGACAAGTGGTCACAGCTTGGCTGCAAGGGCTGGTCCTATCGCGAAAGCCTGCCCTATTTCCGCCGTGCCGAAAGCCATGATCAGGGCGCCGACGACTACCACGGCGGCGACGGCCCGCTCAACGTGACCTCGGGCAAGATCACGCGCAACGAACTCTACCGCGCCTTCATCGATGCTGGGATCCAGGCCGGTTATGCCGAAAGCGATGACCTCAACGGCATCCGCCAGGAAGGTCTCGGCCGGATGGACCGCACGACCCACAACGGCAGGCGCTGGAGTGCGGCGGTTGCCTATCTCAAGCCTGCGATGGGCCGGCCCAATCTCTCGGTCGAGGTTCGTGCACTGACCTCACGCATCCTGTTCGAGGGCACAACCGCTGTCGGCGTCGAATACAGCCAGGGCGGACAGGTCAGAAAGGTCCGCGCGACGCGGGAAGTCATCCTGTCGGGTGGCTCGATCAATTCGCCCCAGATGCTCCAGCTTTCGGGTGTCGGCAATGCCGATGAACTCAGGGCACTGGACGTCGATGTCGTGCACGATCTGCCCGGCGTCGGCGAGAACCTGCAGGATCATCTGGAGGTCTTCGTCCAGCACCAGTGTCTCCAGCCGATCAGCCTGCTGAACTACCTCACGACCGTCGGCAAGCTGAAGGTCGGCGTGCGCTGGTTCCTGACCAAGGACGGACCGGCAGAGACCAACCACATGGATGTCGGCGGTTTCATCCGCAGCCGTCCGGGCATCGAACATCCCGACCTGCAGTACCATTTCCTGCCGATGGCGATGACCTATGACGCCTTCAACATCAACAAGATCCACGGCTACCAGGCCATGGTCGACATGATGCGCCCGGTCAGCCGTGGCCATATCAAGATCCGCAGCAACGACCCGACGAAACACCCCGAGATCCTCTTCAACTATCTCAAGGAAGACGAGGACGTGCGCTGCCTGCGCGACGGCACGCGCCTGACCCGCGAGATCATGGCACAGGACGCGTTCAAGCCCTATCGCGGCGAAGAGCTGTGGCCAGGCATCGACAAGCAGACCGATGAAGAACTCGACGACTGGATCCGCGAAACCTCGGAATCGAGCTATCACCCCTCATGTTCGTGCAAGATGGGCGAAGCCCGCGATGCCATGGCGGTGGTCGATTCCGAGCTCAAGGTGCACGGCATGGAAAACCTGCGCGTGGTCGACGCCTCAGTCATGCCCAATGTCGTCTCGGGCAACCTCAACGCCCCGACCATCATGATCGCCGAGAAGGCTTCCGACATGATCCTGGGCAACTCCCCGCCGGCACCCTCGGAAGCCCCGGTCTGGGTCCATGCCGACTGGGAACACGAACAGCGCTGAATGCGTCTCCCTGCCGGTCTCGGAGGAGATGAAAGAGCATCGACCCTCACCCCAACCCTCTCCCAGTCCTGGGAGAGGGAGAAATTTGGGACCTGGAGCTTTACCCCTCGCCCCAACGGGGAGAGGGCAACGAAGGCCCGGTGAGGCTTAGCCGAACCCCGGCCGACGTCGGGTGAGGGGGAACGATGCCAAAGGTCACCTCGGTGACAACCCTCACCCCAGCCCTCTCCCGGCCTCGGGAGAGGGGGATATTTGCCTTGGATTAAGCGTAGACCGCCACGGGCTCACCCAATTTTTCGAGGTCCGGCGTAACGCCCAGACCCGGCAGATCGGGTGCGACGGTCGTGCCCTGGTCGTTGCGTGAACCCTGACCGGGCGCAATGTCTTCGACCAGATGATCATGTCCGATCCAGCTCGCCAGCCTGTTGGCCTGCGGCGTCGACTGCGCCAGATGAATGGCCGCCGTATCGGCCAGCACCGTGCCGCCGACATCCTCGAGGTGCATCTGCCAGCCGACGCTGACGCCGAAGTCCCTGATCTGGCGGGCCCTGGTCAATCCGCCCAGCCGATTGGGTTTGACCTTCACGCCTTCGCAGGCGCCGGCGCCATGGGCATGGACGTGATCGCCCATGGTGTGCAGGCATTCATCGAGCATGATCGGCTGGCGTGTATTGTGCCGTACGTGGATGCATTGCTCCATGGTCTCGCAGGGCTGCTCGTACCAGCCCGGAGCTACACCTGCGACGACATTCATCACCTCGACCGCAACAGCGGGTGTCCAGGCCCGGTTGACGTCAAAGGTGATGCGTTCGCTGGCAGGCAGGCCCGACATCACGGCCTCGATCCGCGCGATATCGGCAGCCGGATCTGTGCCGCCGACCTTGCAGGAATGCACCGTATAACCCCTGGCACGGGCATCGGCGATCAGGGCGACCATCTCTTCGGGCGTGCCGTTCGAGATCGAGCTGTTGGTCAGCACCGCGTCACCATCGCGCCCGCCAAGCAGATCGCAGAGCGGCAGGCCGGCAGTCTTTCCCAGGATATCCCAGCAGGCGATATCGATGGCCGCCTTGATGTAGGGATGGCCCGGCAAGGCAACATCCATGGTGCGGTTCAGCACATCAAGTTTGCGTGGGTCCTGGCCCAACAGCGCCCGAGCCAGTTCCTCGATACCAGCGCGGATGCCGTGGCCGAAGGCCGGCAGATAGGTCGAACCCCAGGGGCACCCCTCGCCCCAGCCGCTCGGCCCATCGTCGGTGTCGATCCTGAC
>JABIUG010000227.1 GCA_018700655.1 Rhodospirillaceae bacterium
GAAACGTGTAACCATCTTGGCGACCAGTTCGTTGCCTGATTTGGGGAAAAATAATGAGCCGGAAGTTCCATAGGGCCATCCGCTCTTGCGCCCTTGTCTTGTCACTGGCGCTGTTGACGTTCAGTTGCCAAGCGTGGGCGTGCATATTTCCGCCCGACCATGCCTATGTTCCCTGGCCTGAACTTGTCGAACGATCGCCGAGAATTGCACTGGCGGAAGTCACGGCATTTGAAAGCGAGGTGACTACGGTGGTGTTTATCGGTTCCAGACCCTCGAAGTACTCAAGGGAGAAGTCGGTCAGAGTTTTGACCTTGTGATTCGTTGTTGCGGCCCGGATTCATCGGGCAGTGATTTCACAGGACACCTAGAGTTGGGGTTCTGGGTCGGTTTTCAGACCAAAGTGAGTGAGGTGCCGCCCAAGATTGCTCCATTTGTTCATCTCTACCGGTTCGCGGAAGCGGTCTCCTATTATGTCTTGAGCCGTGATGCCTTCTACGAGCACTTCCGGCACAACCCCGGAAGCGGTTTCATCCTGCCGAGCTGTCATGTCGGTTTTGCTTTGGAACTCGGCGGCCAGTACCTCGTCGTTCTTGATCAGCCCTATCATCTAAAAAGTGTCGAGCGGATCGAGAGCGAACAGGATCTCTGGCTGCGTTCTGTTCGTCAGGCGATCGTCGAGCCCTGACTGTTGCGTCAGTCCACCTGCTCGAAGCGGATGTCTTGCGCGCCTTCCCACAGGGCCTTGGTTCCCAGTGCGTGCAGGTTCGCCAGGCCGGAGGTGAACGTGATGAAGTGGTTGCCGGCGAGTTGGCCCATTTTGCTCGCGAAGTGGACGCCGCCATAGGCGATCAGGATTTCGGTTTCGCTGATGCCGCCGGGGTAGAGGATCACCTGCCCCGGCGCGGGGTAGCTGGTGTGGTTCTCGTAGCCGACGCCGAAATCCAATTCGCCAAGCGGCAGCCATACGGCCTCACCGCTCCAGCGCACATGCACGGCCTGACTGACGAACGGCATGGCTTTGGTGAAGGCCGCGCAGGTCTGGGGTGCCAGTTCGGTTTCCAGTCTTGCATCGAAGACAAACGGTCCGGCAGTGACGATCAGTTTCGACATGGTTGCCCCGTCTATGCCCTGGCCAGTGCCTGATCGAGATCGGCGATCAGGTCGGCGGCGGTTTCGATGCCGATAGAGAGGCGGATGGTGTCGTCTCCGGCGCCCGAGGCTTCGCGCTGCTCGGAGCTGAGCTGGCGGTGGGTCGTGCTGGCGGGGTGGATGATCAGGCTGCGGGTATCACCGACATTGGCGAGATGGCTGAACAGGTGCGAGGCCTCGACCACACGGGTTCCCGCTTCGAAGCCGCCCTTGACGCCGAAGGTGAAAATGCTGCCGAAACCGCCGGTGAGGTATTTCTTTGCCAGGGCGTGATAGGGGCTCGACGGCAGACCGGCATAGGAAACCCATGCGACCTTGGGATGGCTCTCCAGGAATTGGGAAATTTCCATCGCATTGTCGCAATGGCGCTGCATGCGGAGCGGCAGGGTTTCGCAGCCGGTGATGAGGTTGAAGGCGTTGGTTGGCGACAAGGACGGGCCGAAGTCTCGCAGAGCGACGGCGCGAGTTTTCATGGTGTAGCCGAAATCACCGAAGGTCTCGGCAAAGGTCAGACCGTGGTAGGATGGTTCCGGCTCGGTCATGCCGGGAAATTTCCCACTGGCGAACCAGTCGAACTTGCCCGACTCGACCACAATGCCGCCCATCGAGTTGCCGTGTCCGCCGATGAACTTGGTTGCCGAATGAATGACGATATCGGCACCCCACTGGAACGGCTGACACAGGACCGGCGTCGCCAGCGTGTTGTCGACGATGAGCGGGATCTTGTGCGCCCGGGCAATCGCTGCCAGGGGCTCGAGATCGACCACGACACCGCCGGGGTTGGCCAGCGCTTCGACAAAGATCGCCTTGGTGTTGTCCGTGATGGTGGCTTCGACCAGATCGGTGTCGTTGGGGTCGATCAGATCGGCGTGCCAGCCCAGCTTGGCGAACGACTTGGTGAACTGGGTGACCGAGCCGCCATAAAGGAACTTCGAAGCGACGAGGTGGTCGCCGGGTTCCAGCAGGGTGAAAAACGCCAGGAACTGCGCGGCATGGCCTGAAGCACAGGCAACGGCGGCGCGGCCGTTCTCCAGATTGGCGATCTTTTCTTCAAGCACCGAAACCGTGGGATTGGTCAGGCGTGAATAGAGGTAACCGAAGGTCTGCAGGTTAAAGAGCGAGGCGGCATGGTCGACGTCGTCGAAGACATAACTGGTGGTCTGGTAGATCGGGGTCGCGCGCGCACCGGTCGTCGGGTCAGGCCGGGTGCCGGCATGCACGGCGCGGGTTTCGATGCCGTAGCTGCTGTTCCCGTCGTGATCTGGAATGTCCGTGCTCATCATCTGTTACCAACGTGTGTAGGGATCGCCGTCTGCGTCACAGAGCGATCCCGGCCAGGCCTTGCCGGTGGTTTGCCGGAGTCATATCTTCAGGGCCTTGGCCGTGATGATGCCCGAGTTGATGCCGCCCCAGGAAAGTTCGCCCGAGAGGCGGCCGTATTCAATCTTGGGGCAGCGGTCCATGACGACATGCAGCCCGGCCTTTTCGGCTCGCGCGGCGGCTTCGTCGTTGCGTACGCCAAGCTGCATCCAGACCGTGTCGATCGCCTTGTCGTCTTTGAGAGCAATCGCCTCATCGACGAACGCGCCGGCGGCCTCGGAATTGCGGAAGATATCAACCATCTCGAAATGTCCGGGAATCTCGGCCAGCGTGGCATAGAC
>JABIUG010000228.1 GCA_018700655.1 Rhodospirillaceae bacterium
TCACGATTGGTGGCGGAACTGCGCAAATCCTGCGCACGGTGGTGGCGTCGCGTCTTCTCGAGCGCAAGTTGCCCCAAACCCGGGACGGCTTCCAGAAGCTAGAGCAACGTCGCGACGAAGCAGCCGAATAACAATCGAACCGGCCCATTTGACCGCTCTGTCTCTTGCTCGCCATAGTGCGGCATGGTGTTTGCAGGGCTAGTTCAGGGGATGATCGCAAGGATTGTCCGGGACCATCGGGGGACCATGCGCGGACTATTCGTCTTTCTCACGGCAGTTTAGCTGGCCGGTTGTATCAACAGCGATACGCACGAACCCCATCGGGCGATCGATCTGGAGTTTAATGGCGGCCCGGTCAACGGCGCTGACTATTTTTCCGCGTTGCACATGTGCAACATCGTCAACCGTTATTCCGACGGCAAATACAACTGTATCGCCCGGGCTTCGCCAGGGCCTGTCGCCAACATCGATCGGATCATGGCGGGCGCGGTCCAGTTTGGAATGTCACGTTCGGATTACGTCTGGTCGGCAGTTCATGGCACCGGCATCTGGGAGGATGATGCCCAGCCCGGTTTGCGCGCGTTGTTCACGGTCCACAATGTCGCCGTGACCTTGGTCGTGCGCGACAGTTCCGAGATCTATTTGGTCACTGATCTGGCCGGTCGACGGGTCAATCTCGGTATTCCGGAATCTTTCGGTCAACAGAATGCCGTCGAATTGCTTGAGCGTTCCGGTCTGGATGTGAAGGACGACATCGAACCCAGCGGCCTCCTGCCGAAAGAAGCCGCGCGTGCGTTGGCTGCAGATGAGATCGATGCTTTTTTCGTGTCGGCTGCCTCACCGGATCCGGCTATCACCCTGGCGGCCGAATTAACTGATATCCGCCTGCTGCCACTCAGCTCGGCGGAAGTGATCCAATTGGTGAGCGAAACGCCCTGGCTTTCCTATATCGACATAACCACCGGACATTACCGTCCGTTCGATCCGCTGGATGAGGTTTTCTGGACCTGGTCCGTCCCGAGCTACGGTTACGAATCAACCGTGATCGTCGATGCGAACCTGCCAGAGGAAGTGGTCAACGATGTGACGGGATTTGTCTTCCACCATCTCAACGAACTGCGCAGTGACCACCCGTTCTTCTATCGCCTTGATTATGATGAGATGCGTGATGAACTCATGGCGCCGATTCATCCCGGCGCCGTCGGCGAGTGGGAATTAGTCGATCCGTGATTCGTATTTTAGCTTAAAAAAATTATACAACCTTTTGTTAAATAATAGATTATTGATGTTACAGAAATGTCTTTGGCGAACTCTTCGGTTTGACCGGACGTTGCTGCCGCGCGCATAGTTCCGCAGGGGCGAGGTTCGCGCGAGCGGACATCCTAGAATCAATTTGTTTCGCCCCTGGATCCCGACGACGAGCAGGTTCCAAGCCGGCCGTCGATCGGTGAAAGCAAGGGAGATAATTCATCATGCGCAAGTTTCTTCTCACGGCGCTGACCGCAGCCATTGTGGCTATCGGCGGTGCTGTCACGACCCCGGCCCATGCCGCACGTGATCTGTTGATCGGCGGCGGCTCGGTCACGGGTGTCTATTATCAGGTCGCTCTCCACGTCTGTAACCTGATCAACAAACATTCTGACGGCACCTACAACTGTGTCGGTCGTCCGGCTCTGGGTTCTGTCTTTAACATCAACGCCGTCAATCGCGGTCTGCTCGACTTCGGTGTCGCCCAGTCGGACCGTAACTGGCAGGCAGCCAACGGCGCGGCCGATTGGGACGGCGCCCCGGTCGAGGCACTGCGCAGCGTCTTCAGTGTGCATCCCGAAACCGTGTTGCTCGTGACCCGCGCCGATACCGGCATCGACAATGTCGGCGATCTGGTCGGCCATCCGGTCAACATTGGCAATCCCGGCTCGGGCCAGCGCGGCAATGCCGAAGATGTTCTGCGTCTCTATGGCATCGACGTCGATAACGACATCGAAGCCGAGGGCCTGCAGCAGAACGAAGCTTCGCGTGCCCTGATCGACCAGAAGATCGATGCGTTTTTCTACACGGTTGGCAATCCGGCTGCGGCGATTGAAGAGCCGGCGAACTCAACCGACATTCGCATCATACCGATCGATTCTGATGCGATCCGTTCGTTCATCGCCGACAAGCCTTACTACGTCATGACCTCGATCCAGCCCGGCACCTACAACGGTGTCGATGAGCCGGTCGAGACCTATGCCGTGAAGGCTACGGTTGTGGCGAGCACCATGCTCGAAGACCAGGTCGTTTATGACGTCGTGAAGATCGTCATGGAGAATCTGGATGAGTTGCGTGCGGCTCATGCCGCCTTCAAACATCTGGAGCCTGCGACCATGCTCGAAGGCCTCTCCGCACCGTTCCATCCTGGTGCTCTGCAGTACTACGAAGAACAGGGTTGGATGTAAGTCTGTTCAGCGGGAGGACGGCTGGCCAACCAGCCGTCCTCCCGTGAGTTTTTGAGCCAGGTGGAGACCAGGTAATGGCCCAGACCGAGCAAGCGCCCGGCGCTGCCGAGGATCTTGTTGCGCAGGTCGAGACCGGGCCGCGCCGCGCCGACAGCAAGGCATGGCGTGTCATCGTCGTGCTGCTGTGCCTGGGCTGGTCCGGATTCCAGCTCTATATTGCCGACAACCCGTTCGATACCTGGCAGGCGCGTTCGATCCATCTCGCCTTCGCTTTGATGCTGGCCTTTCTGGCCTATCCCGCGTTCAAGCAGAACAATCCCGGCCGCATCCAGCGTTTCCTGGGCAATCTGATCCCGGGCACCAACGGCAACGGTTTTGTCCTTGTCTACAACCTGATCTTTGGTGGCCTTCTGCTCGCTCTGGCGGTCTGGACGGCGATCGACTACAGCATTCTCGTCTCCGACCTGGAGATGATGGGCCATCCGGAATGGACCTTTGCGATCTGGTTCGTGATGGCGGTTGGTTTCGTTGAGGGTGGTCGGCGTATCGTGGCAATTGCCAACCAGTTCATCGGGTTCATCCCGGTCGGGTCGGTCGCTGCGTTCGTCACTGGCTGTGGGATTGATCGATCCAATCGGACCTACATCCCGCTCTATGACATCCTGTTTGGCTTCATCGGCGCGATGTCGTCTCTGTTCATCGTGTTCGACTACGAAGGTCTGATCTGGCGTCAGGGGCTGCCGGGCTGGATCGATGTCTGGGTCGGTCTGATTTGCCTTGTTTTCCTGCTGGAAGCCGCACGACGGGCGCTGGGCATAGCCCTGGCGGTCCTGGGCGCTCTCTTCTTCAGTTATTTCTTCCTTGGCCCGTTTCTGCCCGAGGTGCTTCGATATCGTGGTTCACCGCTCGATTTTGCGATGAACGACATGTTCCTCTCGACCACCGGCATCTACGGCACGCCGCTGGGTGTTTCGACGAGCATCATTTTCCTGTTCGTCCTGTTTGGTGCACTGCTCGAGAGGGCCGGAGCCGGTAAGTACTTCATCGATGTGGCGTTTGGCGCATTCGGCAGGTTTCGCGGTGGCGCAGCCAAGGCCGCGGTTGCGGCCTCGGGTGCATCAGGGCTTTATTCGGGCTCTTCGATCGCAAACACGGTGACCACCGGTACGTTCACCATCCCGTTGATGAAAAAGGTAGGCCTGCCGGCCTACAAGGCAGGCGCGATCGAGGTTGCGGCTTCAACCAATGGTCAGCTCATGCCGCCGGTCATGGGGGCGGCTGCGTTCATCATGGCCGAGCAACTCGGTCTTCCCTATATCGATGTTGTCCGTGCTGCGGTGTTCCCGGCGATCATTTCGTACTTTGCGCTGTTCTACGTCGTGGATCTTGAAGCGCAGAAACTCGGTATTCGTGGTCTGCCCAAGGATCAGTTGCCTCAATTGTTGAAGACCACCGTGCGCGGCATTCATTTTGTCGCGCCCATCCTCGTGCTTTTTTACTTTCTGCTGATCCTGAGGCGTTCGCCGATCCTCTCCGCGCTCTATGCCATTGAGGCGCTGGCAGTGATCATGCTTATACAGAAACCGCTCATTGCGTGGTTCGCCGCCCATGTCGCGCGCAGGGCCGGACAGGCCACCGAAGGCGTCGGCGATCTTGTGTTTGAGGGGTTCAAGCAGGGCTTTCTTGATATCTTCGATGGCGCGGTGGCCGGCGCCCGCAACATGATCGCGATCGGTATTGCGACCGCTGCTGCGGGCATTATCGTCGGGGTCGTGACCGCGACGGGGCTGGTCAGCCGTTTCACGTCCCTGATCGATACCCTGGCGATGGGGAGCATCCACCTCGTTCTGGTCCTGACCGCGATCTGTTGCCTGATCCTGGGAATGGGGCTGCCAACGACGGCAAACTACATCCTGATGGCATCGTTGATGGCGCCCGTGATTGTGGAACTTGGTGGCAATGCGGGATTGATCTTCCCGATCATCGCGGCCCATCTCTTTGTCTTCTATTTCGGCATCCTGGCCGATGATACGCCGCCGGTGGGGCTGGCCGCCTATGCTGCCGCGGCAATCGCACAATCGGATCCGATCAAGACCGGTATCCAGGGTTTCACCTACGACATGCGCACGGCCATCCTGCCGTTTGTCTTCATCTTCAACACCGAGCTTCTGATGATCTCCGGGGTTGCCGAGAACGGCGACATCATCTGGCTCGACGACTGGTTCAAGATTGCATTCGTCTTTGCCATATCCATGATGGCGATGTTCGCCTTTGCCGCCGCGGTACAGGGCTGGTTTGCCGACAAGCTCAACATTGCTCAACGTCTCCTGCTGGGCGCCGTCTGCCTCTTTCTTTTCCTGCCGGGCATTATTGCCGAGCCGACCAGTGTTCCCCGCGAGGTCGTGCAGGTCCTTGTGGTCGTCGTGATGGTGGTGCTCTATGTCTGGCAACACAAACGCAAGAAGCAGCATTCCACCGTCAGCTGATCGGGAGTGTGTCATGTGCAAGAATGTCGTACTGGCCATCGATCTGGATGATGAGAACAGCTGGTCGAGTGCTCTGCCGCGAGCGATCGAACTGGCGTATGGCGGTGCCCTCCATCTGGTGAACGTCGTGCCCGATTTCGGCTATGCGGTGGTTGGCCAGTATTTTGACGACGGTGCTGAGTCAGAGATGCTGGAAAACACGCGGCAGCGGCTCCATGCCTTTGCCGAACAGCATGTTCCGGCCGATATCCTGTCCTCCTGCCTTATTGGCCATGGCCCGATCCATTCCGAGATCCTGCGTATGGCCGCTGGGGTTGAGGCTGACCTGGTGGTGGTCGCGCACAAGCCCGGCATCAAGGATTATCTGATGGGCCCGACAGCAGCCCATGTCGTGCGCCACGCTGAAACCAGCGTCCTGGTGATCCGGAACTGAACGCGGCGGCTGGACAGGACGGCCGAATACCGTCAGAAACGCCATCAAGAAAGCGAGATATCCGTGGGGGACACCATGAAGAAGGCGGGTGCGCCGTATCTGTTGTTTCTGGGCGACGTCCAGGACGAACTGTCGATCAAGGGCTGCACGGGCGTCACGATCTGGCGGCCGGAAAAGGCCCATGCCCAGATCCGCCTGGAAGGCGGCACGCAGGACCTCGGCTTGCCCAACATGGCTCCTGCCGAAGCCGCAGCCGCCGGCTGCCAGACCATGCTGGTCGGTGTTGCCAATGCCGGTGGATTTGTCCCGGAAGCCTGGGTCCCGACGATTATCGCAGCCCTTGAGGCCGGCCTTGATGTGATGGCCGGCATGCACAAACGCATGGCCGATATTCCAGAGATTGCAGCGGCCGCTGCCGCGAACGGCCGCACACTTTTCGATGTCCGCCAGCCCAGTCAGGACTTCAAGGTGGGTAAGGGTTACAAACGCGCCGGTAAACGGGTTCTAACGGTCGGGACCGATTGTTCGCTGGGCAAGATGTTTACCTCGCTTGCACTCGAAAAGGAGATGCTGGCCCAGGGTCTGAAAGCGACTTTCCGGGCCACCGGCCAATCGGGCATCTTTATTGTGGGTGAAGGTGTGGCGGTTGACGGTGTGGTTGCCGATTTCATTGCCGGTTCGGTCGAATGGCTCTGCCCGGAAAACGAACCCGACCATTGGGATGTCGTCGAAGGGCAGGGATCACTGTTTCATCCCAGCTTCGCAGGCGTCAGCCTGGGTCTGCTCCATGGCGCACAGCCCGATGCGCTGATCATGTGCCATGAACCGGGGCGCCCGCACATGCGTGGCATTCCAGGCCGCGCCCTGCCTTCTCTCGAGGAGTGCATCGAAGCCAACGAACGCGCCGCGCACCTCACCAACCCTGCTGCCAGGGTGGTTGGAATTTCGGTCAACACGTCGGCCATGGCCGAAGACGAGGCGCTCGCCTATCTCGAAGAGACCGGACGACGCCTTGGCATGCCCTGCTGCGACAGCATCCGTACCGGTGTCGGGCCTGTCGTCGAAGAACTGGCCAAAATCTAGATGTCGATGGGCCGCACGATCTTGGCCAGGCATGAGAGCTGGCCTCTGGCGCAGGCCTTCCGCATCTCGCGCGGCGTCAAGACGGCAGCCGATGTCATGGTCGTCGAAATCATCCAGGACGGTGTGCGTGGCTGGGCCGAGGCCGTGCCGTATCCGCGCTACAACCAGACGATCGAGTCAGGCCTGGCTGAAGTTGACGCCGTGCGTCGCGCGGTCGAGGAAGGTGCCAGCCGGCACGAACTGATGACGATGATGGCACCTTCTGCGGCGCGCAATGCGCTCGATTGTGCCTTGTGGGATCTCGAAGCCAAGATGACGGGAATTCCGGTCTGGCATCTGGCCGGTCTGGAGACGCCGGTTGACCTCGTGACCGCCTACACGCTTTCGCTCGATACACCCGAAGCCATGGGCCAGTCGGCTGCCACCCATGCCGCGCGCTCGCTTCTGAAGATCAAGCTCGATGGCGAGATGGTCCTGGAACGCGTGAGGGCCGTGCGGCAAGGCGCTCCCGAAAGCCGTTTGGTCGTTGATGCCAACGAAGCCTGGTCGATCGATCTGCTGCGTGAGATCGGTGATGCGCTCAAGTCGCTGGGGGTTGAGATGATCGAACAGCCCCTGCCTGCCGACGACGATACCGGTCTGGCCGGATTTACCTCTCCGGTTACGCTTTGTGCCGACGAATCTTGCCATGGCAGCGACACTGTGGCCGCACTCGCCGATCGCTACGGAATGGTCAACATCAAGCTCGACAAGACGGGCGGTCTGACCGAAGCCTTGGCCCTGCGCCGTGCTGCGCAAGAGGCGGGCCTGCAGGTCATGGTCGGCTGCATGGTCGGCACATCGCTTTCGATGGCGCCCGCCATGCTGGTCGCACAGGGTGCTTCGGTGATCGATCTCGATGGCCCGCTGCTGATGAAACAGGACCGGTCGCCAGGGATCAGCTTTGACGGCAACACCATGCACACGGCACTGCCGGAGTTTTGGGGTTGAACCGCCTCTGAGCGCTCAGGAAACCGGCCAGGTTTCCTGCCGCCATGCGGCGTCCCAGAACATCCACTCCAGCTGCATCGCCCTGTGAAAGGCCTCATGCATCTGTTCGCGAACGATGGGTGAGGCGGCTTCGGCGAGCCGGTCGGCATCGGCCCGACCCAGCGCGCATTTCTCGCCGAAACCCGGAGCGGAATAGGTGTCGATCCAGGCGGCGAACGGATTTTTCGCGATGGAGTCTTCAGCGATCGAGCAGCCGACTTCCCAATAGACCCAAAGGCAGGGAAGCAGGGCCGCGACGACGACCTCCAGCGGCGCCATGGCGCCGGTTGCAAGCAGATAATCCGTATAGCCACGACAGGTCGGTGTCGGTTCAACATCGAGAGCCGTCACGGGGTCGAGACCGAATTCCTCGAAGTAATGCTCGTGCAGACTGAGTTCGGCACGCATCGTTCCCGCGGCCCAATCGGCCATGGTGATGACCAACTCGTTGGTGTCTGCCTTGGCCGAAGCCATGGCATAGACCCGTGCATAGGCCATCAGATAGTGCGAATCCTGGATGATGTATTGCTGGAACTTTTTGTTCGAAAGTGTGCCGGCCGCGAGTTCGCGATTGAACGGCATCGTCCGGATGGTTTCGTAGAGTGCCGCGTTTCGGTCCCAGGCGTCGTTGCTGAAGGTCATGGGGTTCTCCTCATTCGCCGTCTAAATCATGGCCGCGAGCGAGACAGTGATTGTGGCGAACCGGTTTGATCGTCAGAAACGGTCCCGACTTCCAGCATGAAGAGCCTTGTCGTCGACCTTTGGCGCGGACCCGGTCTCGGGCATTGCTCGGATGCCTACGGCCTTGGCATCGGCCGGATCGGGGAAGGGGAAGTGGCAGCTGGCCCAATGGCCCGGAGAGACTTCTTTGTACTCGGGTGCTTCTGCCAGGCATTTAGCCTGTGCGAACGGGCAGCGGGTGTGGAACTCGCAGCCCTTGGGCCGGTTCATCAAGGAAGGGATCTCACCTTCCAGTTCCAGCTTGTCGCGCCGTTTGTCTGGATCGGGCTCAGGTACTGCGGCAAGCAGGCCCAGCGTATAGGGATGGGCAGGGCGCTCGAAGATTTCCTTGGTTGTGCCGGTTTCCACGAAACGGCCCAGATACATGATAGCCAGGCGGTCGCTGACATGGCGTACGACGGGAAGGTTATGCGTGATGATGAGGTAGGAAAGCCCCATCTCGCGCTGCAGCCGGTTCATCAGGTTCAGGATTTCGCCCTGGACCGAGACATCAAGGCCGGCGGTCGGCTCGTCAGCGATGATCACCTTGGGTTCCAGCGCCAGAGCCCGCGCGACACCGACACGGCGTGCCTGACCGCCGGAAAGCTGGTGGGGATAGGCCCCCATAAAACCCTCGTGCAGGCCGACCAGGCGAAGCAGGCGGCGCGCTTCCTCGCCCAGGTCCTTACCCGTGACGCCGTGGATTCTAAACGGCTCGGTGATGCTGTAGCGCACCGTCTTGCGTGGCGAGAGGCTGGCGATGGGGTCCTGGAACATCATCGCGATCTCGCGCCGGAACTCCTTGTATTGTTTGTCTTTCAGGCCGATCAGTTCGTCGCCCTGAAACTTGATGCTGCCTTCCTGGGCCTGCACCAAACCGATGATCGCGCGGCCCAGCGTGGTCTTGCCCGAACCGGACTCACCGACCAGCCCGAAGGTTTCGCCAGCCTGCAGACTGAACGAGACATGCATCACAGCATCGATAAAGGGATCGTCCAGACCTTTCATCAAGGTCTGAACCAGCCCTGAAGTGCGGAACCTGACGCGAACCTTGTCTGCGTTGAGGAGATCAGGCATCGCGCACCTTGAAGCAGCGGGCGGAATGGACATCGTTGACGTCATAAGTACCGGGCGGAGTTTCATCGCACGGTGCATATCGTTTCGGGCAGCGCGGAGAGAAAATGCAGCCCTTCGGCAGGTCGACCAGATCAGGGACACTGCCGGTGATGGTCGGCAGGTCGCGGCGGGTCTCGGCGATCCGGGCGGGGTCACACTCCAGCAACATCTGCGTATAGGGGTGCTGGGCGCGATGGAAAAGGTCGTGAACCTCGCCCTGTTCGATGACCTCGCCGGCATACATCACGATGACCTCGTCGCAGAGCTCGGCCACGAGGGAGGAGTCGA
>JABIUG010000229.1 GCA_018700655.1 Rhodospirillaceae bacterium
CTCGGAAATTGACGGATCGTGAAAATGAGAGCACGGATTTCCCGCTAGGCCTGTTGCCGCCAGGAGACTGCACAACAAGGTGCTGCCGCTCCTTGGGCTCGTGCAGATCACATAGGACTGATATCTTGCCATCCACTCTGGTTCCCGGCGCGGTGCGTTTCTGAACGGAGCGATACTCGTAAGGTTGGAAACATCGTAATGGCAAGCAGAACTATCGATGCAGCAGAACTCCGGAATGTGATCCTTGGCAGTGCCGAGCACGCCTTGCTCGATGTTCGTGAAGCTCAGGAGTTCGTTGCCAATCACATCCTGACCGCATCCAACACACCTCTTTCGCGGCTCGAAATGGCGATGCCAAGGCTGGTGCCGCGCCGATCGACCCCGGTCGTGCTGTGCGATGGCGGTGATGACCTGGCCGTGCGGGCCGCGGAGGTTCTGGAAAAACTGGGATACCGGGATATCTGTACCCTGCAGGGGGGCACTCGCGCGTGGTCGCATGCGGGGTTTGTCCTGTTCGAGGGTTCCAATGTTCCCTCCAAGGCCTTTGGCGAGATCGTGGAAATCGTCTGTCATACCCCGGCCCTGGATGCCGAGGAGGTCAAACACCGGGTCGATGCGGGCGACAATCTGGTGATCCTGGATTCCCGGCCCTGGGACGAATACCGGGACTTCAACATTCCAGGCGGGATCGACTGCCCCAATTCCGAACTGGCCTATCACGTGCGTGATCTTGTGCCTGATCCCGAGACCACGATCGTCGTCAATTGCGCTGGTCGGACACGCTCGATCATCGGTTGCCAGACGCTGGTGAATGCCGGAGTTCCCAATCCCGTCTTTGCACTGCGTAACGGCACGATCGGGTGGGAATGGGCCGGCCTTGAACTCGAGAGAGGTGCCGACAGGCGGCATGGGGAGGCATCCGACGTTGCTCGGAACTGGGCACAATCCCAATGTGAAAAGCTGGCGCAACGTGCCGGTGTGAAATTGATCGACTGCGAGGCCCTGGCCGCATGGCGCGATGAGGCAGACGAGGTGTCGCTCTATGTGTTTGACGTGCGCGAGCCGGAAGAATTTGCATTTGGCAGTCTGGCCGGTGCGATTTCAGCACAGGGCACGCAGCTTGTGCAGGCGACTGACGAGTATCTCGCCGTGCGCGAAGGACGCATTGTTCTGGTCGATGACACCGGCGTTCGGGCGCGTATGACGGCAAGCTGGCTCAAGCAGCTTGGCTATCCCCACGTTGCTGTTTTGGAAGACGATGTGCGTGACCTGGCCGAGCTCTTCGTTCCCGGGGAACAGACTTCCGCGGCATGTATCGCGCCGCAGACTGCCTGTGACGATGGCTGGACACTATTAGACCTATCGTCATCGACGACTTACCGCGCAGGCCATCCCCAAGGTGCGTTCTGGGGTCTCAGGTCGCGCGTTGGCGAGATGGTCGCCGGGTTGCCGGCCGGGCGTCCTGTCGCGATCCTGGACGATGAACATGGCCACCTCGCTGCCCTGGCGGTATCCGAACTCGCCCGGCAGGGCATCGAGGCGCGTGTTCTGTCGGAAGGATTGTCAGGCTGGCGTCAGGCGGGGCTTGTGGTTTCGGTGGGTGGTGAAGGCATGTTGTCTGCGATGATCGACACGCCCGACATGCCGTTTGATCTCACCGGCGATCCCGAAGCGGCCAAACGCGCCTATATCGATTGGGAACTGCAACTCCCCGATCAGATCAAGCGCGATGGCCTCCTGACCTTTGAGCCGCTCTCCTAGGTCCGAAAAGTTCAGACAAAAATGGCGAGCACCGCCATCAGGCAAAGTCCGGCCAGGAGAGCTGCAAAAGCCGGAATGTGGCTGTGTTCACCTTCGCCGAATTCCTCATGGATGATGTCGATCGCGGCAATGTAGAGAAACGAGCCTGCGGCAAGGGCATCGAAGATACCCTCAACGATCTCGCCTGGCCGCTCGGGCAGCGCACTGCCCAAAAGGCTGCCGATCAGGATGCCAAGTGGGGTGACGGTCGAGAATGTGGCGATCAGTCCCCAGGCGCGTTTCCGGGCCATGCCGGCCTTGACGAAGCTGACCGCCAGGGAAAAGGCCGCAGCACCTTTGTGCGCCAGAATGGCAATCACGATCGCCAGACCAACAATGGCGCTGCCTTCGATGCCAAGGGCAATGCCGGCGAGAAGCGAGTGCAGGCCCAGCACCATGGTCAGGATGTAGGCATAAGGGCCCGTGGCGGCACTCGCCGCGCGAAACACGACACGTTCGACCAGCAACACGACGACAAATCCAAGGGTCGCAATGGCAAAGGCCAGTGGGAAGTCGAGATCAGGGAAAGCTCTGCCAAGATTGTCGCTGGCGTCGCCCAGCATATGGATCAGGCCGGCACCCAGGAACACGCCGCCAGCCATGGCAGCACCCATGCGGATGACAAGTTCTCCGCGGCTGGACGTGCTGGCTCCGGCTCTCATGGCCCAGGCGCCGCCGGCAAGGCCGGTTGCAAAAATCAGCACGGCGCTGATCAGATGAAAACTTGAACCCATGGAAAATCCCCGCGAAGGCGCATCAGTGTGCACCAGAGGGAAACGTCCCGAAAGGCAGTCGGCTCGGCTTTAGCTAAGTAAGGCGAGGATTTGTGTGAGCCAGCCCATCAGCACAGCGCTACCCAGGCCCAGCGCCAGGTAGAGCACAAAGACCTTGCGTCGCACGACCGCAAACACAGCCATGGCGGTAGGCAGGCTGGTGACTTCGCCACCAATCAGGAATGCGATGGCGGCGCCTTTTTCCATACCCAGTTCCATCAAGCCGTCGATCACCGGGATGGCGGCATAGCCGTTGAGATAGGTTGGGATGCCGACTAGTGCTGCCAGTGGCACCGTCCACCACTCGCCGCTGCCCAACAGGTTGGCTGCCTGGTCGGCCGGCACCCAGGCCAGAAGAAGGCTTTGCAGGACAAAAGCAAGGGTCAGCCACTTGGCCATGAAGATCGCTATGGAGCGCGCCTGAACGAAGAACCCGCTGCGGCGGGCTTCATCGCGCCAGAATGCCAGCATCACCGGGCGGTCGCTGTCGATGCCGCAACCGGTGCCATAGACCGTGCCCAGTTTGTCGAAGGGAATATCCGGACGAAGAGGCGAGGCGACCCAGGAAAACTTCAGCAGGGCCAGAGTGATGAATCCAGCCATCAGGCCCGACAGGACGGCCGTCACGGCCCGCACCAGAGCAAAGGGCAGGTCGATGATGCCCAGCGTCAGCAGGAACATTTCCGGGTCGATCAACGGTGATCCGACCCAGAACGCCATGACCGGGGCAAGCGGAACGCCGGCACCCAAAAGACCGGCGACCAGGGGCACGACACTGACCGAACAGAACGGCGAGAGTGCGCCAAAGACACCAGCCAGCAGCACGGCCACCATGGCGCGCCGCCGCAGAACTTCGGCAAGCGGTTTGTCGAGCGCGGTCGCGGCAATCGATGCAGACAGGGCGCAAGAGAACAGAATGAACGGTGCGGTCCAGACCCAGCTTTCACCCAGGAAGAAGATCGAATTTTGGAATTGCCCGGGATCAAGGATCAGGACAGCCAGCAGCAGTAGCCCGCTAGCCGTCCATACCTTGTCGAGGCGCCTCCAGCGGAGAGACGTGACCTGTTCAGCAACCGCCATGTCAGACACTATACCTGTCAAAGGGGCCACGGGTCAGCATCAGGATGGGGTCACGTCCGGCAGGGTTGTCGACATGGCCCATGCCGATGTCCTCACGCAGATTCCGATCGAGTCTGGAGACCTGTTCGAGAGAGCGTTTGCAGGCCAATTTGTTGCGCAGAGCTTCAAACATCACTCAACTCCTTCTGCATCGCCAAGGCTCCGGTTTGGGGCCTATCGGCTCATCAGTGACGTGTAATCTGGTCGTTTCATGCCAAATCGACAAATGAGAAGTTGATCCGAAAGACTTTAGGAAAACTAAAATGGCCGGCCGCCTCCCGTCCCTCAGCTCCTTGCGTGCGTTCGAAGCCGCAGCGCGCCTCATGAGCCTCACCCGTGCGGCAGAGGAACTCCATGTCACTCCTGCGGCCGTCAGCCATCAGGTCAAGGCGTTGGAGGAAGATCTCGGGATCAAGCTGTTTGATCGTGAAAACAGGAAGCTCTCTCCGACTGTGGAAGCAAGGGCGGGGCTCAACGAACTGCGGCGTGGCTTTGATCTTTTGGCGGATGGAGTGCGGCGTATCCGGGAAAGCAGCACAAGTCCGATTCTGCGTGTCACTTCGGAACCGACTTTTGCCGGAAGTTGGCTCGTCCCCCGTCTGTCGAGTTTTCGTGTGATCTGTCCCGACCTTGATGTTCTGCTCGATGCATCCGACCGTCTGGTTGATTTCGAGCGCGACGCCATAGATGTCGGTATCCGATGGGGTAACGGAAAGTATCCGGGACTGGTGGCAGAACATATGTTTGATGACGAGGAGGTTATCGCCGTCTGCCCTCCCAGCCTGCTCAGCGGAGATCATCCTTTACGGGAGCCCTCAGACCTCCGCCATCATCCCTTGATTCACCTCGATTGGCCCCAGGAACAGGGGATATGGCCCGATTGGCCCCAGTGGTTGAAAGCCGCGGGTGTCACAGGCATAGACGCCGAACGGGGTATGCGTTTCACCGCACACAGCCACGCCATTCGTGCCGCTCTCGACAGCAAAGGCCTGGTTCTGGCGACACCTTCGCTCGTTGGCTCTGATCCTCGTTCCGGGGCGCTGGTGCAGCCCTTTGAAATCACCTTGCCTGCCACGACGCAGATGTACCTGGTCTACCGGGCCGACCGGGCTGAGGAAGCAGCGATTGCGTCATTCCGCGCGTGGATTCTCGAAGAAGCAGGGAAAGATGTGCGTGACTGATCCGGCAATCCGGCCCATGCGAGATGTCTCAAACCCTCGAGAACCGCGTCCGTAATCCGCTGTTGCCTGTATTTGTCATCGGGAACTGACCTTCTTCGAGATAACGCTCGTGGCAGCGTTTCATGGCCCTGGGGTCGAGCGTCACGCCCAGCCCCGGCCCGGTCGGAACCGGCACGACGCCGTTCTTGGGCACCGGCGTGCCTTCGTTGCTGACATCGTCGCCATACCAGCGGAAGAGGGTCTGACTGGGTTCGCGGATATGTTCCATGGCGGCCGAGACCTGAAGATAGGCAGCGCTCGCCACGCTGGTTTCCCCGCTGTGGAAGCGGAAGCCGACATTGAAGTGCTCGCAGGCCCGGATGAACGCCACGGTGCGCGCGATCCCGCCCATCTCCACCAGATTGGTCACGACGGTGTCGGGGCACTTGAGCTCTGCCGCGCGCGGCAGGTCGACGATGTGGGTCGAAAAACTGGCACGGGTAAACGGTCGCAACTGCGCCATCTCCTCATAGGTCTCGACCGGCTCCTCGTAGTAATGAATGTCGTATGCGTCCATGCGGGCGATGGCGTGGCGCGCGGTCTGCACCGTCCAGCCGCCGTTGGCGTCGACCTTCAACATCCGATCGCCGATCGCTTCACGTATCAGGCCGATCATCCTGACCTCAGTGTCGAGATCGACCGTCGCGACCTTGCCCTCGAAGCTAGTCGCGCCGTGTTCGTCCACCATGCGCCCGCAATAGTCGGCAATTTCCTCCGGCGTCTGTTCGCCCTGTTCGGAAACACCGGGCAGGCGGAAGCCAAAGTACTCCGACAGCGCAATCTCGGCTCGCACCGCCCCGCCCAGCAGGACATGGAGGGGCACGCCCTCGATCTTGCCACGGGCGTCCCACAGTGCCATCTCGATGCCGCCAAAGACCCGTGTCATGCCGACAACACTGCCCCAGGGGGTGTAGCGGATGCCGGGCAGGCAGCGGCGTTCCGCCGTCGTGATCTCACGAATGTCGAGACCAATCAGGGCTTCGCCCATCTTCATGGCGTCGGCGGCACGGTCACCATCGGCAATCTCGCCCAGACCCGTCACACCTTCATCGGTGTCGACCTCGACGACCGTCTTGGTCAGCGACTTGATCGAACCATGGCTGAAGACATAGGCCGCCGTGTAGGGAATGTTGACCGGCGTGGCACGAACTGCGGTGATCTTCACGAGGCTTCTCCTAACGCGATGTATCCGCGTCGATCCGGACGAGTTGTTTGCCAAAGTTCTTGCCTTCCATCAGGCCGGCAAAGGCCGAGGGCGCGTTCTCCAGACCTTCGACTACATCCTCGCGGTACTTGATCCGGCCTTCCTGGACCCACTGGGTCAGGCGGGCGCGGCCTTCGTGGTAACGATCGCGCCAGTCGAACACGAGCAGGCCGTACAGGGTTGCGCGTTTGATCAGAAAGTTGCGCAGGTTGCGTGGTCCCATCGCCTGTTCGGTGTCGTTGTATTGCGCGATCTGGCCGCAGATCGCGACGCGTGCCCACATCGCCATGTTGTCGAAGGCTGCATCGCTGATCGGTCCGCCGACATTGTCGAAGTAACAGTCGATGCCGTCCGGGCAGGTCTCGCGCATCGCTGAGCTCATGTCGGCGGTCGTGCGGTGGTTGATGGCCGCATCGAAGCCGAGCTCCCCAGTGATGAAGTCGCACTTTTCGTCTGATCCGACGATGCCGACCACCCGGCAACCGCCGATTTTGGCGATTTGCCCGACCACGCTGCCGACGGCGCCCGAAGCAGCATTGACCAGCAGGGTATCGCCCGCCTTTGGCGTCAACACGTCGAGCGTGCCGAAATAGGCGGTCAACCCCGGCATGCCGAGCACGCCGAGCGAAGTGGAAATCGGCGCCTCGGCAGGGTTGAGTTTGCGGATATCGCGCGCGTCAGCGACGCCATGGGTCTGCCATCCCGTATGTGCAGCGACAAAGTCACCGACGGCAAAACCATCGGCGTTCGAGGCGACGATCTCGCCGGCTACCTCACCGCCCATGACAGCGCCGATCTGTTGGGGTTCGGCATAGGAGGGGCCGGGCCGCAAGCGCCCGCGCATGTAAGGATCGACCGTCAGGTAGATCGCGCGGACCAGGACTTCACCGGGACCGGGTTCCTGCGCAGGGGCCTCGACAATCTCGAAATGTTCAGGCCCCGGAGCGCCGGTTGGATAATCCTTCAGGACCATGCGGCGGTTGGTGTTGGCGGTCATGGAAACGTACCTCGACTTGCGTGTGATGATTTGGCCGCATCACACACTATCCACCCCGCTGTGTCATCCCGGTCAAGAGAGCAAAGCGAACGCGAGCCGGGACCTCGAGAGTTCAGCGCCGAACGTTGGAGGCACCGGCTCGCACTGCGTTTGACCGGGATGGCACGGAGTAGGGGTGTTCAGCCCTTGGCCGTAACTTTGTTGAAGTGCTGCAGGAAGCCGACCAGGGCTTCGTCGCGCTGGGCGTTGAGTTCTTCGGTCGTACGACCGCCCTGGAGGCGTTCTGCACCTGCCGCGAACTTTTCAACCAGTTCATCGGTAATTGGCGGCGAGGGCAGGCGGGTCCAGTCGTCCGACACGCTGGGGTCGAAATGTTTCATGAAGTGGCGCATGCCGCCTTCGCCGCCGGCCAGATGGAACAGCAGGCAGTAACCCATGATCGCAAGGCGCGGACCAAAGCCATGGATGATGGATTCATCGATCTGCTCAGGCGTCGCCTCGTCGGCATCGACCATGTAGACGATCTCGTTCCACATCGCCTGCTGCAGACGGTCTGCGATATGACCCAGCACCTCGCGATCCATCTTGAGCGGGTGTTTGCCCGCGACACGGTAGAATTCGCAGGCCCAGTCGACCGCTGAAGGGTCCGTCTTCTTGCCACCAACGACTTCGACCAAGGGCATCAGATACGGCGGGTTGAAAGGATGACCCAGGACCATGCGTGAGGCATTGCCCGACTTGATCTGAATGTCGGACATCAGCAAGCCCGACGTCGATGACGCGATCACGACATCATTGGGCATGGCCGCATCCATGGCGGCATACATGTCCTGCTTGATGTCCATGCGCTCGGGTCCGCTCTCCTGGACGAAATCGGCGTTGGCGACGGCATCAGCGAGATCGGTCGTGAAACGCACACGGTCCTTCGAGGCGCCTGCCGCGAGCCCCATGGTTTCCAGGCTGGGCCAGGCGGAATCGATGATGCGACGCATCTGGTCTTCGGCGGATGCGTTGATGTCCTGGACGGTGACGTCATAACCCTTGGCCAGAAACCCTGCGGCCCAGCCGGCACCGATGACGCCGCCGCCGATGCAGGTGATGTTGCGAACGTCCTGGGGAGCGGGACGGTTCATGGGCAGATTCCTTCATGTCTGAGGTGATCAGCGTTTGTTGGCGTCGTAGGCGGCTTCGCCGTCTGCCAGCCCGTTGGCGCGGTCGCGCAGGGCGAATTTCCGGATCTTGCCCGTCACGGTCTTGGGCAGGTCGCCATAGACGATGGTTTTGGGCACCTTGAAGCGGGCCATGATGTCGCGGCAGAAAGCGATGATGTCAGCCGGGTCGGTTTTTTCCTGGCCTGGCTTCAGGGTGACGAAGGCGCAGGGTGTTTCGCCCCATGTCTCGTCATCGCGCGCCACGACAGCGGCTTCCATCACGGCCGGGTGTTTGAACAGTGCGTTCTCGACCTCGATCGAACTGATGTTCTCGCCGCCCGAAATGATGATGTCCTTGGAGCGGTCCTTCACCTGGACATAACCATCGGGATAAACCACGCCGAGATCGCCACTGTGGAACCAGCCGCCGCCAAGGTCCTTGGCCGTCTGGCCGGGGTTGGAGAGATACCCTTTCATCACCGTGTTGCCGCGCATCATGATCTCGCCGATGGTCTCGCCGTCATGGGGAACGGGCTCCATCGTGTCTGGATCGGCGACCATGTAACCGGCGACCATCTGGTGGCGCAGACCCTGGCGAGACATCGCCGTGGCGCGGTCCTCGATCGTCATGCCGGGCCAGTCCTCCTGCTCGGCACAGATCAGCGCGGGACCATAGGTTTCGGTCAGGCCATAGAGATGGACGACCTTGAAGCCCATGTTCTCCATCCCAGCGATCACCGCGCTGGGCGGCGCCGCACCGCCGGTCGCGATGGTGACTGTCTGGGGAAAGGCGCGTTTGTGGTCATCGGGCGCGTTCAGGATCATGTTCAACACGATC
>JABIUG010000026.1 GCA_018700655.1 Rhodospirillaceae bacterium
AATAACCATGGCCGGCCAGAGCATGACCCCGCGCCAGGTGATCGACCATCTGATCGCCTTCGACACGACCAGCCGGTATTCCAACATGGAACTGATCCACTGGGTCGCCGACTACCTGAAAGGCTGGGGCATCGAAAGCTCGCTCAGCCGTGGCGAAGACGACAAGAAGGCCAACCTGTTTGCCACGCTGGGGCCGGTCGGCGATGGCGGCATCGTGTTGTCGGGCCATACCGATGTCGTGCCGGTCGATGGCCAGCCCTGGGATACCGACCCTTTCAAGGTCGTCGAGAAAGACGGCAAGCTCTATGGCCGCGGCACCAGCGACATGAAGAGTTTCATCGCGATCGCGCTTGCCCTGGTTCCCGAGTTCCTGGAGCGTGGCCTGCGGAAACCGCTCCATCTCGCGCTGACCTTCGACGAAGAAATCGGCTGCCTGGGTGTCCAACACCTGATTGATGATGTGAAGGCACAGGGCATCAGGCCCGAAGCCGCCATCATCGGCGAGCCGACCAACATGGAAGTGGTCGACGCCCACAAGGGCATTGCCGGATTCCGCACCAGCTTCCGTGGCGTCCCGGCCCATTCCAGCATGACCCATATCGGCGTCAGCGCGACCCATGCGGCGGGCCGCTTCGTCGCCTTTCTCGATGACCTGTTCGAAGAATATCAGGGCCGTGCCCGCCCGGATCTGGGGTTTGTTCCGCCCTACACCACGATCCAGGTCGGCATCATGAACGGCGGCATAGCAAGCAACATCATTGCCCAGGACTGCCTGGTCGACTGGCACTTCCGCACCATGCCGACCGACGACCCCGCAGAGATCGAAGCCCGCGCCAAGGCCTACCTCGAGGAACTGAAGGTCAAACTCCATGCCCAGCATCCCGAATGCGATGTCACGACCACCCTGCGTGCAAGCGTTCTGCCGCTGAAGCCCGATGCCGCCTCACCTGCGACCGAACTGGCGCTGGCGCTGACCGGAGCCAACGACACCAACCAGGCCTCGTTCGCCACCGAAGCCGGCATTTTCCAGAACAACGGCCTTCCCGCCGTTGTCTGCGGCCCCGGCGATATCGCCCAGGCTCACCAGCCCAACGAATTCATCACACTCGAGCAGGTCGATGCCTGCACTGCCTTCCTGCGCCGCCTGATGGGGCGCATTTGCGAGCGTTGAACGTAACAACACCACCCCGGGGAAATCATGGACGCGACCGACCTCTGTTATCTTTCAGCCGTTGAACAAAAGGCCCTGCTGGATCGCAGCGAGGTCTCGGTCGTCGAACTGGTCGATGCGCAGATCGATCGCATCGAAAAACACAATCCCCATCTCAACGCCTTCGTCACGCCGCGCTACGAGGAAGCGCGCAAGGATGCGGCCGCAGCCGATGCAGCGCGCGCCAACGGAACGGCCCGGGGCGTCCTGCACGGTCTCACGGTTGGCGTGAAGGACTGCTTTGCGACCAAGGGTCTGCGCACGACCTTTGCCACGAAGGCGTTCGAGAATCATGTGCCCGATTACGATCATCTGGTCGTCCAGCGCGAGAAGGCCCAGGGCGCGATCATTCTGGGCAAGCTCAACACGCCCGAATACACCATGGCGTCGAACCTTTGTGACAATCCCGTCTTCGGCAAGACGCGCAGCCCCTATGGGCGCGATCGCGCGCCGGGCGCCAGCAGCGGCGGCAGCGCCGCCGCTCTGGCTGCGGGCCTGTGTTCTCTGGCCGATGGCTCCGATATCGGCGGCTCCGTGCGCAATCCCGCCGCCTGGAACAACATTGTCGGCCACCGCCCGACTTCCTGGATGATCCCCGACGTCCCCAACCCGTTGATGTGGCACAACATGAACACGGCTGGGCCCATGGCGCGCACGGTTGCAGATGCCGCACTGTTCCTGTCGGCGCTGGCCGGGCCCGACCCGCGTTGCCCGGTCGTTGTCTCCGCGCCCTTTGCACCCGGCCTGCCCGATCTTTCGATCGACATGAAGGGCCTGCGCATCGGCTGGGCCTGCGATCATGGCTCGCTGGCGATCGAGCCTGATGTCGCCTCCAATTTCGAAGCACAGAAAGCGGTTTTCGAAGACCTGGGCGCGATCGTCGAAGTCTGCAACATCGATCTTGGTGATATAGGGGGCGCTTACAGCACGCTGGCTTATCAGCGTGTTTCGCGTGAGGTCGAGCCCGCTGTCGGGCGCGGCCTGGATGCTGGTCTGGAAGCGCAATATCACGCAACGCGGGCCAGCACCGGGGCCGATCTCATGGACGCCGAGACACGCCGTCACCGCCTGTGGAACGACGTGGCGCTCGCTTTTGCCAACCATGACGTCCTGGTCTGGCCGGACGACCCCTGCGACCCCTTTGCCTATAACGACGAGGAGACAAGCCAGGCACTCGACTGGACCCTGCTCCTTGTCTCTCCGATGTTGGGGCTGCCGACAACCACCCTGCCCTGTGGTTTTTCCATATCTGGCTCGCCTCGTGGGCTTCAGGTTCTGGGTCGCCCCGGCATGGATCTGCTCACTCTGCAGGTCTCGCACGCCTACGAGCAGGCCACACAATTTGGCCAAAAACGGCCAGATCTGGACTAACCGAACACAATGTCGCAGTCTTGCCGCATTGTTTCTTCACACTTGATTCCAACGAAACGGTGCTCCGCTTCTCTCAGACGACCGCAAAAAGTCTCGACTCTTCGGTTTGATTGAGGGGATGCTGTTGCACAGTATCGAGAAAGGGGCATCTGTCCGAACAAGATCTTGCCAAGGGAGGCGACATGACCACACTCGAAGATCTCAAACACTCCGCACTGAGCGGTCGCATCAACCGCCGTAACTTCATCAAGGAATCGGCCGCATTGGGCCTGACCGTCGCAGCCGCCAGCACGCTCGCCGACAGCGTTGCTCTGGCCGCGGAGCCCAACAGCGGCGGCAACTACCGCGTTGCCCTCGATGACGGCAACACGACAGACAGCTTCGACCCGGCAACCTACGAAGGCAGTTTCCAGATCGGCCAGGCCCGCGTGTGCGGCAACTATCTGACCGAAATCACGTCCGACAACGTGGCCGGTCCCGATCTTGCCGAAAGTTGGGAAGCATCGCCGGATGCGTCAAGCTGGACGTTCAAACTGCGCCAGGGTGTGGAATTCCACAACGGCAAGACCCTTTCGGCCAACGACGTCGTCGCGTCGCTCAACCATCATCGCGGCCCTGATTCAACTTCAGGCGGCAGTGCGCTGCTGGACAATGTCATCGATATTGTGGCGGTCGACGCCAACACGGTCCGTATCGATCTCACGAGCGGCAGCGCCGACATGCCTTATGTGATGACCGATTATCACATGCTGATCCTGCCGGCCGATGGCGAAGGCAACCTCGATACCAGTGGTATTGGCACCGGTGGTTATGTGATGGAAAGTTTTGAGCCCGGCATCGGGTCGTACTTCCACCGCAACCCCAACTACTTCAAGGAAGGCAAGGCCAACTTCGACTCGGTCGAATATCACGCAGTGGCCGATGCCAATGCCCGTGAATCAGGTCTGGTCAGTGGTGAGTTCGATTCGATCATCTCGGTCGACACCAAAACCGTGGACTTCCTGGCGCAGAACCCCGGCGTTCGCGTTGACGAAGTCGCCAGTGGTGCACACGCCACGCTCGCGATGCATGTCGATATCGCGCCGTATGACGACAACAATGTCCGGATGGCTCTGAAATACGCCATGGACCGCCAATCTGCGGTCGATGTCGTGCTGCGCGGTCATGGCACGATCGGTAACGACCACCCGGTCGCACCGACCATGCCTTACTACGATGCCGATCAGACCCAGCGCATGTACGATCCCGACAAGGCCATGTGGCATCTCAAGCAGGCCGGCCTGGATTCACTGTCGGTTCCGTTCTCGACCTCCGATGTGCCGTTCCCGGGCGGCGTCGATTTCTCCGTGCTCTATCAGGAGAAGGCCAAAGCGGCCAACATCGATCTCGATGTCGTCCGTGAGTCAGCCGATGGTTACTGGTCGAATGTCTGGCTCGTCCAGCCGTTCTCGCTGGTTGCCTGGGGCGCGCGTCCGACACCTGACATGATCCTTTCGCTGGCTTATGCCGGTGGAGCAGCCTGGAACGAGACCCATCTCGACAACGCACGTCTGAACACGATCCTCGTTGAGGCCCGTGCCGAGCTGGACGATGCCAAACGCGGCGAGATGTATGCCGAGGCTCAGATGATCGTGAGCGACGAGGGCGGTACCATCGTCCCGTTCTTCACGAACTACCTGTTCGCTTCGACCCCGAACCTGCTGCGGGCAAACGAAGGCTTCTCGGGCGACTGGACCCTCGACGGTTACCGTTCGGCCGAGCGCTGGTGGTACGAAGAAGGCACCATCTGATCGCCTTAACATTGGTTACCAAGGGCCCGGCTTCTGCCGGGCCCTTTTCTTTTATGGGTCAGCCTTGGTTCCAATCGTCCCAGGACACCTGTCGTCCGGGGAATCCCGGCTTTTTGAAAGGCCAGGCGGCCGCCAGCCAGTCTCGCACGAAGGTCTCGAAGCGCGGTTCCATGCCCGCATCGCTCGCCTTTTTCACCAGCCAGAAACAGACCTCGACATCGTGGTCGGGATGTTTCGAGGGCGAGAGGTAGAGACAACCCAGCTCCTCGGTCATGTCGGCATTGAAAAGGCAAAAGAGAAGCAAATCTTGAGGTCGTGCATCCACTCGCACCAGCCGGTGTCGGCCAGCGCCAGTCGCGGTGTGAGGTCTTCCCTGGGCCAGTCCAGATCTGGACCAAGCACGCCCTTGAGATGGTCGATGTCGGCCATATAGGCCGCGTAATCGAGCCGGGTGTGGTCCATGTTGAGGAGCGCCAGAGCCATGTCTTCGAACGGAACAGACTGCGGCGCGTCAAAGTCGGCAGGCACGAAGGCCGGCGCCCGACAATCGACCCAAGGGTGTTCGCGGCCGGGATAGACCACCTTCTCAAAGGGCCAGTCCCGTGCGACCCAATCCTTGGCAAAGGCAAAGAGATCGTCATCGAAGTTGTCGGGAATGCCGTCTGCTCGGGTCCAGGTCATGACGTGGGCCTCGGCATCGGGATGTGCGGTCTGATAGATGTAGATACAGCCCAAATGGCGCGCGTCGTTTTCAGTGAACACGCAATAGGAGAACGAAGTGCGGAGGAAATGCCCCCACTCGCAGTAGGCGGTATCAGCCAGGGCAAGACGCATGGAGAGGCCGTGATACGGCCAGGTTTCGACCTCGTAATCGAAGGCCTTCTGGATACGCTCGATGCTGCTCATGTAGGCATCGAAGTCCTGTGCAAGGTGATCCATGGTGAGCAGGCGCAGTGTACCGCCGGGGCCAGCAATGCCGTCGGGAACGACAAAATCTTCGGGTACGAAGGGTGCGGTCATGGCTCTTGCTCCTGTGTTTCAACAAAAAGTGGACCACACAGCTTAGAGCAAGCTCGGCAGCGGATCAGCCGATTGCGACCCAACGCGCCAGGTTGTTGCGGATTTCCTCTTCAAGCCGCTGATCAAGCGCGTTCACGACACTGTGGAGCATGTCATAGAGGGTCTCTTCGCGCTGGTTGAGCGTGAAATCCTCCTGCACGGTGCGCGATGCGGATGCGCGCGCCTGCGCGAAACCGGCACCCGCGGGATCGCCTTCGACATCGACCCGCATCCCCAGAACGCCCTCATAACGTTCCGACTGATCAAACGTGAAGACGCCCTCGACTCCGGCGGTGGTGTCGAGCGGGACTTCGACGAACCGGTTCTCGACCATCGTGACCCTGGCGATACCCGAACCACCCAGCGACTGCAGCCGCTCCCTGGACCAGCGCAACAAGGTCTCTTCGGGCGAAACCGGCATGGCATAACGAATGTCACGCTCCGGCGGGGTGACTGCGTCGGTCGACATATCGATATCGAACACAACATCGGCAACGCTCAGGGCAATCGGATTCCGGTGTTGGAAGGTAATGTCGGGCCAGGTCGTGCGCTTTACGCTGGTGGCACAGCCTGCCAGGACAAATCCGGCACCCAGGCCCAATCCCAGAAGCCCGCGACGGGTCGGCAGCGCTTGCGTCATATCAGCCATCCTCCGCAGGCGCTTTAAGATCTTCGGACGTGAAGGTCTGGCACCTGTTGCAAAACTGGCAGATCACCTCGATCACGCCGTCGACCACAAGATCGTCCATCTCTGTGGCAGGGATGCGGCGAAGCACCGCAAGCGCGCGATCGTCCGAACAGCTGCAGCCGAAAACGATCTCGCGCTGATCGTAAACCCGCACACCCTGCTCGTGAAACAGGCGATAGAGCAGGGTGTGGGCTGAAAGATCGGGGTCGGTCAGTTCGTCGGCCGTGGCCGTTCCCAGCAGCGCCATGCCTGTGCGCCAGGCATCCTCGCGGTCGGCCGGCATGACAGGTTGATCGCCCGGGTCCAGTTCGGCAAGCCGCTGTACCGAGATCGCGCCGGCCCGCCAACTGCCGTTGCGCCGTTCCACGGCCAGCTTGAGAGCAGTATCGACCTGGTCGGATTGCTGGAAATAGCGGTGCGCGCAATCGGCCAGGGTCGCGCCATCGAGCTGCACAATGCCCTGATAAAGTTCCGCGTCGGCACCCTGGTCCACGGTCAGGGCAAGCAACCCGCTGCCAATGTAGTGAGGCACCGGACTGTTGCCGCTCGCCTCGTTTTCCAGCGCGCTCGCCAACCTGTCTGCGTCATAGCTGGCATAGCCTCGCATCTGGCCATCGCTCATAAAGTCGACGGCCAGAAGCCTGATCGGCCCATCGCCGCGTGTTTCGGCGGTCAGGCGCCCTTCGAACTTCAATCCGGCACCCAACGCTGCCGCCAGCACCATCAGTTCACCCAGAAGATGCGACACGGTATCGGGGTAGTCGTGCTGTGACAGGACGCGCTCGACCGTTTCGCCCATTCTGACGAAACGGCCCGAAAGGTTCAGGCCGTCTATCTGGAACGGCTGGATCGTGTCGGCACTCTCGCTCAGC
The DNA here is from genome assembly GCA_018700655.1 of Rhodospirillaceae bacterium. GTDB lineage: Bacteria > Pseudomonadota > Alphaproteobacteria > SP197 > SP197 > SP197. Next base: position 6,991 of record JABIUG010000026.1, read on the forward strand.
TCAGGCACCACTTAAGGATCGCCTTTTGTGCATGGAGCCGGTTCTCGGCCTCGTCATAGATCACCGATTGCGGGCCGTCGGCAACCGCTCCGGTCACCTCGTTGCCACGGTATATCGGCATGCAATGCATGAAGATGGCTGACGGGTTCGCCAGCGCCATCTTGGAACCATCGATCCGGAAATCTTCCAGCGCCGATGTGTCGAGCGCTTCTGCTTCGGCACGCTCGTCGCTCATCGATTTCCAGGTGTCGGTCACGATGCAATCTGCCTCTGTCACCGCTTCGTCGACCGTCTCGACGATCTTGACGCGGCCCTGGTGTTCGCTGGCCCAGTCCATGATCTCTGCGGGCGGACGATACTTCGGCGGACAGGCGATCCGGAGCTCGAAATCGAAACGCACAGCCGCGTGAATCCAGGAGCAGGCCATGTTGTTGCCGTCGCCGGCCCAGGCCACGACCTTGTCGCGGATCGGACCCAGATGTTCCTCGACCGTCATCACATCGGCCATCAACTGGCTGGGATGGGTACGATCGGTCAGGCCGTTGATCACCGGCACACTGCCGTGATGGGCGAGATCAAGCATCTTCTGGTGATCGACCGTGCGGATCATGATCGCATCGACATAACGCGACAGTACCTGTGCCGTGTCGGCGATCGATTCGCCGCGGCCCAGTTGCATGTCACCCGGCGACAGGTTGATCGTTTCGCCACCGAGCTGACGCATCGCCAGATCAAACGACACCCGCGTGCGGGTCGAAGGTTTCTCGAAGATCGTCACCAGCACCATGTCGGTACAGGGTTTCGGGCGGTCCTTGGCTTTCCAGCGCGCCTTCATGTCATGGGCATCATCGAGCATGCCGCGCAGGGTCTTGGCATCGAGCGCGTCGATGTCGAGAAAGTGGTTGGTCGAGCTCATGATCCCAGCTCTTGGCCAACCGCCTCCAACGCTGCCACCGCTTCCGCAATATGGCTGTCGTTGATCACCAGGGGCGGTAGAAAGCGCATGACGTTGTCGCCTGCCGGAACCGCAAGGACGTGATGATCGCGCATCGCGTTGATGACATCGCCAACCGGCGCGACAGACTTGATACCCATCATCAGGCCAAGGCCACGCACGTGATCGAAGACATCGCCGTGGCGCGCGATCACCTGTTCGATCTCGCTGTTCAGGCGTGCAGCGAGCCTCTCGACACCTTCGAGGAATCCCTCTTCCTGCATCACGTCGAGCACGGCATTGCCGACCGCCATCGACAAGGGATTGCCGCCAAAGGTGGAACCATGGCTTCCGGCCGTCAGGGCCGAGGCGGCCTTTTCGGTCGCAAGGCAAGCCCCGATCGGAATGCCGCCACCCAGGGCCTTGGCAATCGTCATGATGTCGGGCGCAACACCCGACCACTCATGGCCGAAGAGTTTCCCGGTGCGGCCCATGCCACACTGCACTTCGTCATAGATCACGAGCAGTCCGAACTCGTCAGCAGCGGCGCGCACCGCCTTGAGAAACTGCGGATCGACCGGCGTGATGCCGCCTTCGCCCTGCACCGGTTCGATGATGATCGCCGCTGTCTCGCCCGTGATCGCAGCACGCAAGGCGTTGCTGTCATGGAGCGGAACCTGGTCGAAGCCTTCGACCGGAGGACCAAAACCTTCCAGATGTTTGGCCTGTCCGCCGGCCGCAATCGTCGCCAGCGTGCGCCCGTGAAAGGCGCCCGTGAAGCTGATCGTCCTGAAACGCTCGGGATGACCGTTCAGATACTGGTAACGCCGCGCCATCTTCAACGCGCACTCAATGGCCTCCCCGCCCGAATTGGCGAAGAAAACGCTGTCGGCGAAACTTGCTGCGACGAGACGCTCGGCCAGGCGTTCCTGGCCGCTGATTCGGTAGAGATTGGAGGTGTGCCACAGGCGTTCGGCCTGGTCCTGCAAGGCCGCAACCAGATGCGGATGTGCATGGCCAAGGCTGGTCACGGCAATGCCGCAACCAAAATCAAGATAACGCTCGCCGTCCTCAGAAATGAGATACGGCCCTTCGCCGCGTGCGAACACAAGATCGACACGGGCGTAGGTCGGCATGACCGGTGTGATCACCGCAACCTCCCGCGAAAACTGCGCCCTGATTGACGCATCAAAACGACAAAACCCGGTGGAATCCCGCCCACCGGGTCTGGTTGCACTATTGATTCGCCTCTTGCGCCTGTCAATCGGCTCACGATTTAAGCCGCCATCCCTTCACAAAGGCGACATAACAAACCGACCCGAGAACCAGCACCGTGCCCACAAGAACCGCAGCCCCGACTGCAAGAGAGCTGTCGGCATGGCCTGTGAATCCATAACGGAACCCGTCGATCGCATAAAAAAACGGATTGAACACCGCAAAGAACTGAAGGTTCTCGGGCAGCCGATCGATCGAATAGAACGTTCCCGACAGGAAGGTCAGCGGCGTAATGAAGAAATTCGTCAGTGCGGAGATCTGGTCGAACTTCTGTGCCCAGATACCGACCAGCACGCCAGCCAGACCCATCATGGCTGAGCCCGCCAATGCAAAAAACAGAACGGCCCAGAGGTGTTGTGGCGTGACCCCAACGATCACCTGCATGGTGATCAGAATAAAGAGACCCACCACGACACCCCGGCTGATCGCACCCAGAACGAGCCCGGCCATCAGTTCAAGCGGAGAAAGCGGGGGCATCAGTGTATCAACGATATTGCCCTGAACCTTGGCAATGATGAGCGATGACGAAGCATTGGCGAACCCGTTCTGCAACACCGCCATCATGATCAGACCCGGCGCCAGGAATTCGACAAACGGGACACCGCCAACCTCAGTGACCGCTCGGCCCAGAGCCAGGGCAAAGACCACCAGGAACAACATCGTGGTCACGGCCGGCGCTACCACGGTCTGGCCCGGAATCTTCATGAATCGGCGCACTTCGCGCATATAGAGAGCCCACAGGCCCAACCAGTTTCTGGTCGCCGTGGAGAAAGAAACGTCTGCGGCCATGGGTTGCGTTACTCTGACTGTTCGAGGCTTGCCGCAGGCAGCACGGCGCGCGCAACATAGCCGGACCATGAAAGCCAAGCCAAGGGCCCGGTGATATCTCCGTGATACGTCCCATAACTCTAGCCTTCCTGCTGCTGGCTTCTGCCTGCGCGCCGGTCGTTGTTCCCGCCGGGCCCGACATGCGCGAACCCGCGCTGCACGAAGCCGAAATCATCACATCTGACGACACGCATCTGGCGCTGAAGTTCTGGGGTAGTTCAGGTGAAACCCAGGCGGTGATCCTGGCCCTGCACGGTTTCAACGATTACAGCAACGCCTTTGCCCTGCCTGCCGAGGTCTGGTCTATGCACGGGATCGCGACCTACGCCTACGACCAGCGCGGCTTTGGTGAAAGCGAGATTGCGGGGCTGTGGGCAGGGACCGAGACGCTGACGGCCGATGTACGTCAGGCCCTTGCACTTCTGGCGGAGCGCCATCCAGGCGCACCCTTGTTCTTGCTGGGCGACAGCATGGGTGGCGCTGTAGCGGCTGTGACCACATTCAACGCTCCGCCCGAACAGCTCGATGGCATCATTCTGATTGCTCCCGCCGTCTGGGGCCGCGACACGATGCCCTGGCATTACAAGGCATCGCTCTGGCTGGCCGCACATCTGGCACCTGCCATGAAGCTCTCGGGTAGTGGTCTCAAAATCGTTCCCTCCGACAACATCGAGATGCTGCGCGAATTGGGTCGCGACCCGCTGGTGCTGAAGGAAACCCGCGCCGATGCCATCTATGGGCTGGTGCATTTGATGGATGCGGCCCTTGCCTCAGCCGGGGAAGCGCCGCTTCCTATCCTGCTGGTCTATGGCGAAAACGATCAGATCGTGCCACCCCAGCCCATCGCGCGCTTTGCCGCCGGGATAACCGGGCCGGTTCGCATTGCGGTCTATCCCGAGAGCTATCACATGGTGCTGCGCGACCTGGCGCGCGACATCCCGTTGGGCGACATCGCAACCTTCGTGCTCGACCCCGGGGCACCAATGCCTTCGGGCAACGAAACCGGCCTGGAAGCCCTGCAGGCACTAAAACCGGCGTCCTGATGTTCCAGGACGGTCGTGCCGACTGGCGTGACACACGGTTTTCCATTCAGTGGAATCGCCCTGCAAAACGATTCGCTCTAGGGTCGCCCGACAATTGGCTAGGAGTGACAGGTTCGTCGTGAGTACGATTTTCAAGACGCTGGGTGTGCTGCTTCTGGCGACAGCACTTCTCAACATTGCCAATAGATAGCTGTTTACCCTGATTGGTCTGCGCCTGGCCGTGGAGGTCACGCCGGCTGTCGTGGGTTTCATCGCATCGGGTCATTTCGTGGGGTTGCTGGCAGGCTCGTTCACCGCAACCGCGATCATCATGCGGGTCGGACATATTCCGGTCCTTCACGGTTTTTGCCGCCGTGGCGTCCTGTGCCGTGCTGCTGATGGGCCTGATATTCGGGGCCCCGGCCTGGTTCCTGCTGCGCATCGTGATCGGTTACTGCATGGCCGGACTGTTCATGGTGCTGGAAAGCTGGTTCAACGACGGCGTCAGCAATGAGAAGCGCGGGCAGACCTTCGCTTACTATATGGTGTCAAGTTTGGGCGCGTTCGCGGTCGGACCGTTCCTCGTCAATCTGGGTGACCCGACGGCCTATCCGCTGTTTGCCATGACTGCGATCCTGTTCAACCTGTGCCTTCTGCCCATCGCACTCACGCGTAAGAGCAATCCGGTCATCACCAGGGCCAAACGGCTGAAATTGCGCGAGCTTGTGAAACTCTCGCCGCTCGGCGTCGCAGGCTGTGTTGCCGCCGGACTGGTCAACAGCGCGGTTTACGGCCTGGGCGCGGTCTATGCCGATCTTGAGGGCCTGAGCGACGGTGGTGTCTCCCTCTTCTTCAGCGCCATCATCCTTGGCGGGCTTGCCATGCAATTGCCGGTGGGCTGGCTCTCGGACCGCTATGACCGGCGCTCGACCATGTTGGGCCTGATCTGCTGTGCGATGGGATTTGCCCTGCTGATCGTCGTGTTCGGCGCCTGGTCCCTGCCTCTCCTGACAATCCTGAGCTTTGCCTTTGGCGACATGATGGGCCCGATCTATGGCCTCTCGGTCGCCCAGACCAACGATTATGTCGAAAAGGATCAGTTCGTCGCGGTTTCCAGCGGGCTCTTGATCGCCTATAGCCTGGGAGCAATTGCAGGACCCAATATCGCCTCCTGGCTGATGAACGGCGTCGGTCCGATCGGCCTTTGGCTCTATGTCGCGGTGATTCTCCTGGGTCTGGGCGGTTACACGGTTTATCGCGTGCGTCGCCACACGGCCCTGCCGGTCAAGGAACAGGGCAATTATGTCGCAGTTGCAGGCGAAACACCCTTGGCCGGAGAGTTGGATCCGCGCGCGCCGACCCTTGCCAGCCAGGCCCAGAACGGGCACCAGACCCCGCCTGCGGGCCCAAATATGGCTCCGATGGGGCCGAAGGCAGACCGAAATCGCACGATGTGATTGAATCTGCGACAGTTCGGCAACAGATGTTGCCCAAGCACTTCACAAGTTGCTACGATTTATAGACTTTGGTCCCGCCAGCATGTTATCGCAGAAGGGATTTCAGGCGTTCGCGCAGCTTTTGGCTATGCTGCACGAGAGTTGAATGAGGGTACCCTGATGTGGCGATTTTCGTTACATCGCTGCCGGTCAAGTGGAACAGTATGTTGATTCTCCACGCTAATATCATATCGCGTCTCGCCCGTTGCGGTGCTTCGTTGTTGCTGGTCGCCCTGGTTTCAGCCTGCGCTACTGTGCCCGAAGATCCCGTGGACCGGGAAATTTACGCCGCCCGGAACGACCCGGCAGAGCCTACCAACCGCTACATCTTCGACGTCAATCTGGCGGTCATGGACATGGCGTTGAACCCGATTGCAACGATGTACCGGGAAGGCGTTCCCGAGCCCTATCGTCATGGTGTGCGTAATTTTCTCGATAACCTGCAGATGCCGGTGACCATTCTCAACAGCGCCCTGCAGGGCGATTGGGACAACACGGTTGAAGCCTCGATGTCGTTTTTCATCAACACGACGGCGGGTCTGGGCGGCATTTTTGATATTCCCGGCAGCTTCGATGAGGCGCCGCGCAAGGCAGATTTCGGCGAAACGCTTGCAGTCTGGGGCATCGAGGAAGGCCCCTATGTCATGCTGCCGCTTATCGGCCCCTCCAGCACCCGCGATACGGTTGGTCTGGGCGTCGACATCCTGACCGATCCGCTGTCTTATCTGCTTTCGCCGATCTGGAGCTACGCACGCGCAGGCGCGGGCGCCGTGGAGGCGACCAGCAATGATCAGAGCCAGGTTGCAGAGCTGCGCCGGTCTTCGGTTGATTTCTATGCCTCGGTGCGCAGCCTCTACCGTCAGAACCGCGAAGCCCAGGTCCGCGCGGCCATGGGTGGCGACACCATGAGCGATGACGTATTTTCGCTAGAGTAACCAACATGCCGTTCAGAAAGCTCTTTATACCCTTCGTCATTGTTGCCGGTTTTCTGGTCAATGCAGTGGCGTGGGCCGGTCTTGACGATGACGCCTCCGTCTTTGTGGACGAACACGGCAGCGAGCTGATCGAGATTCTCGGCCTGCCGCCGGGAGTCGACCGGCGCGATCAGTTCCAGACCTGGCTCGCAGACACCTTCAACCTCGAAGCGCTGGCCAGTCTGGCGCTGGGGCCCTATCTGGACACGGCGACCGAGGACCAGATGGCGGCCTACGAAGAGGCCTTCTCACGCTACATCGTAGTGACCTACGAAGCGCGCTTCGACACGTTTTCAGGTTACGACTTCGCCGTCGTGCGTGCCCGCCCGATGGACGATGACAATGCCATCGTACGCACCAGCATCTCCGGTGATGACGGCAGCAATTATGTCGTCGACTTTCGCGTTGAACTCTACGAGTACGGCACCTTTAAGGTGATCGACGTGGCGGTTGAGGGGCTTTCGATGCTGAAGACCCAGCGCGACGAGTTCAGTGCCGTAATTCAACGCAACGGCATCGATGGTCTGATCGTCTCGCTCGACGAGCGCACCTCGGTGGTCGAAGCCAGCAACAACTAGAGCCCGATCGGATCAGGGCTTCTCGCGATAGTCGAACGCCTTGCCAAAACGCCACACCAGATAATCACCGCACGAAATAGGTTCGTCCCGCAGTGCTTCGCCTGATTTACAGGCGATCGCAGGATCAATCACGGTGTCAAAATCGGGATCAAACGCCAGCACCAGCGACAATCTCTCACGCTGCGAGGCATTGATTACACGATGCGGTGTCGAGCGCAGCCGGCCGTTCGTCCAACGCGCCAGAAGGTCGCCGACATTGACGACCAGTGTTCCGGGAATCGGGTGCGCCGGCACCCAGTCACCCTCGTAATCCTGAACCTGCAGGCCGCCGACATCGTCCTGGCACAAAACGGTCAGAACACCGAAATCGGTGTGGCGCGCGACTCCGAATTGGTCAGGCCCGAGTGATTCGGGCTGCGGCGGGTAATAGGTCAGGGAAGCACGGCTGAGCGGGCGCGATGCGGTCTTGAGAAACGCATCCGGCGTAAGATCAAGGCCCAGAGCACAGGCCCGCATGATGTGGTGTGCGACCCCGTGGGCAGCTTCGAAATATTGCTCAAGCGCCGATTGCATCCCGGTCGGGGCTTCGGGCCACTGGTTGCTTCCCTGCAGAGGCCGGTCACGGTCCTCGTTTCCGAAATCATGGCCCCAGATGAAGCTCTCCTTCAGATCAACCCTGGCATCATCCGACATCTTGGCGCCGCCCGGACGCAGGAAACCGCGATGGTCTGAATTGACCGCAACCGTGAGCTTCTCCTCCTGCGGCTGGTGGAAAAAATCGAGGCCGATCTGACGTGCCTGGATGATCAGGTCTTCGGGAATGCCGTGGTTGCTGACATAGAGGAACCCGGCATCCCGGCTGGCCCGATAGATCGCATGGGCCACGTCAGCAGGCGCACTGCCGTCCCGCAGGGCGCCGATATCGATCACTGGAATGACCGAAGCATCGATCTCCTTGTGCGCCGCATATCCCATTGCGAATCCTCCCTCAGACCGAGCCCTGAATGCGCCGGTCTTCCGCCTCGTCCGGCCCGACATAGAAACCGACGACATCGCCTTCCAGTGTCACGCCCAAACCGTTGAGCAGCCGGTTGGCATAGTTGAAATAACAACAGACCTGATTGACCTCGAGGATACAACCATCGTCGAGCCCTTCGGCACGCATCGCCTCGACATCCCCGGCAACCATCGCTGCCGGATCGTTTGTCAGTTTTTCGGCATAACGAAGCATCGCAAGTTCAGCCCCGGAAAAAGCCGCTTCGGGCCTCTGAGCCTTCATGGCTTCGAGTACCTTGTCGGCTCTTGCGTCATCGCCGATCAGGTGGCGGGCATTGGCGAAATGGTTGGTCAGGCTGTAGTCGCATCGGTTGAGAATGCTGACATAGGAAGCCACGACTTCCTGGAACCACATGGGAAGACGATTGCCGTCATCATGCAGCGCGCTCATGTAAAGCGTGTGATGGCCGATCATGGTCTTGGGTCGCAGGGAATGCACCCGCATCACATTGCCGACATCGCCCGAAGGCGCTCTCACCGTATCAAGGGACTGCATGAGTTCGGGCGAAGCGTCTTCATCATCGATCATGGCGATCCAGGCAGTCATGCGGCATCCTCCAAAGGTGATCCCGACGATAGCAGAGCCAATAGCGGTGGAGAATTCATGGAGCAGATGATCGAGCATGACGGCATCACCATCCGGTGCCGTGTCGAAGGCCGCGGCCCGGACCTGATGCTTGTTCACGGCGTAGGCAGCAACCTGGATGCCTGGGATGGTGTCGTTGCCGCACTCGACGGAGACTTTCGCACCATACGTCTCGACATCAGAGGTCATGGCCAGTCGGACAAACCGGGCGGGCGCTATGAGCTCGACGATTTTGTCGCCGACGTGATCGCCGTGCTCGATCATCTCGTTGTCGGGCGTTGTCACCTGGCCGGCTGTTCGCTGGGCGGCCTGATCGCCCAGGGGCTTGCCCTTTCCCATCCAGACCGCCTTGATCGCCTTGTCCTGCTCTCAACTGTCGCCGGGCGCACCGATCAGGAGCGAGCCCGCGTCGAAACACGCCTGTCCATGGTCGCCGGCGGTATACCCGGCGCCCACTTCGAAAACTCCGTCTCACGATGGTTCACCGACGCATTTCGCGAGAAATATCCCGAACGGATCGCGGAATATGCCGCGCAAAACCGCAAGAACGACCCCGCAGCCTATGCTGCAGCCTATCGTGTCCTGGCCCAGACCGACCTTGCCGACCGCTTACACGAAATCAAGGCCCGAACCCTGGTTGCAACGGGCGACGGCGATATCGGCTCGAATCCGCGCATGGCCCAACTAATGCATGAACGCATCCAAGGCTCATCACTCCATATCTTCGGCAATCTGCGCCATTCGATCCTGGCCGAAGCACCCGATCGGGTGGCCGGTCAGATCCGGGCGTTTCTCGAGCCCGAATAAATCTGGCGGGCTAGAACTGCTCGATGGAGAGTCTGGGCTGGGCAATCGGCTCGGGCGCCTGACCAAGCGCGACATAGTCCCAGCCGGCCAGCGCGATCATCGCGGCATTGTCGGTCGACCATTTCAAGGGCGGCAGACAAAGCCCAACACCGACCTCCTGTGTCAGCCCCAACGCGCCTTCGCGCAATTGCGGGCTGGCGGCAACGCCGCCGACGACGACCAGTGACCGGGCGGGCACCTGTTCGAGCGCACGCCTGCACTTGGCCAGCAGGACATCCATGCAGGATGCAACGAACGAAGCCGCCATATCGGCAACCTCGAAAGCCTCGGCCTTTTCGACCTTGCGCCCAACTGCCGACTTCAGGCCGGAAAACGAAAAGTCGAGGCCATCGCGGATCATCGGTCGCGGCAGATCAATAACTGCCCGGCCTTCCTTGGCCAGCCGGTCGACCGCAGGGCCTCCCGGGTAACCAAGATCGAGCATGCGCGCGACCTTGTCATAGGCCTCGCCCACCGAATCGTCGCGGGTCGAGCCCAGGATCCGGATTGATCCGGGATCTTCCATATGGGCTAGAATCGTGTGGCCGCCCGAGACCAGCAGGATCGTTGCCGGGAATTCGACACGTTTCTCTTCCAGATCGGCGCTTCTCAGGTGGCCGCGCAGATGGTTGATCCCGATCACCGGGCGGTCCCAGGCCGTGCCGATGCCAGTCGCCGCGTTCAGCCCAACCAGCAGCGAGCCAATCAGACCGGGGCCGCGTGTCACTGCGATCGCACGCAGATCATCCGGCTTTGCCTGGGCCGACTTCATCGCACGGTC